>NZ_CANMGY010000041.1 GCF_947497555.1 uncultured Umboniibacter sp. | reverse complement strand
TAGTGCACCAATGTTCTCACCTGCACGACCTTCGTCAAGCAACTTACGGAACATTTCAACACCAGTACAAGTCGTCGCAGTTGTCTCACGGATACCGATCAATTCAACTTCGTCACCTACGTTCACGATACCACGCTCAACACGGCCTGTTACAACAGTACCACGACCAGCGATTGAGAATACGTCTTCGATAGGCATCAA
>NZ_CANMGY010000040.1 GCF_947497555.1 uncultured Umboniibacter sp. | reverse complement strand
CTGACCGATATCATCCAAGTCGTGCTATTAATTGCCGGTGGACTGTTTATTGCCTATCTGAGCCTGGATGCGATTGCGCAGAATGCCGGAGCTTCCGGTGCGATGCATGGTTTCGGTATCATGATGAACGAACTTCCTGAGAAGTTCGACATGATCTTAGATCCGTCTAATCCCTCCTACAATGCCCTGCCGGGCATCTCGGTATTGGTCGG
>NZ_CANMGY010000039.1 GCF_947497555.1 uncultured Umboniibacter sp. | reverse complement strand
TTGCCGTGACCGTCGTAGCTAAACGTCTCCGCGTGGGACAGATCGCCCGACACCGCCGCATTCGTCACGCGGTTGAGAATGTCGTAGCTAAAGCTTTCCTTCAGGTTCTTACTGCCCGATTGATCGTGACGATAGACCAAATTACCAAAGGCATCCCAACGGTATTGCACGTATTCAAGGTAGTTGGCGTTATCGCTGGCGAGATCAATCACTATGCCACCGGGCGAC
>NZ_CANMGY010000038.1 GCF_947497555.1 uncultured Umboniibacter sp. | reverse complement strand
GTGGGTGATACAGGGATCGAACCTGTGACCTACGCCTTGTAAGGGCGCCGCTCTCCCAGCTGAGCTAATCACCCGAGTATTCTCGGATACAACAATCTTTTCCTGAAACACGATATCAAACTATAGTGTTTAATCAAAAAACTGCTGTTCATCATTTGTAATGGCGGACCGGACGGGACTCGAACCCGCGACCCCCGGCGTGACAGGCCGGTATTCTAACCAACTGAACTACCGGTCC
>NZ_CANMGY010000037.1 GCF_947497555.1 uncultured Umboniibacter sp. | reverse complement strand
GTGATCACCGGCGCTGACGGGCAAGTGGTTGAGCAGATGAGCTTTGATAGCTTTGGTAAGCGTCGTCATCACGAACAGTGGAATAAGAAGCTCACGACCACGGGTAGCGCGCCGAATGGTTTTAACAGCTTGGATCTCGTTACCCAAGCACGAACGAACCGCGGTTACACGGGTCATGAACAACTCGACGAAGTGGAGTTAATCCACATGAACGGTCGGGTGTACGATGCGAACCTGGGCAGGTTCTTAAGTGC
>NZ_CANMGY010000036.1 GCF_947497555.1 uncultured Umboniibacter sp. | reverse complement strand
AGAGAACAGCAAAAAACAAAGGTTAATGTACAAAGCAAACAAAGCGATGTGCAGAGTTCAATTGACTGTTAGCTTTTAGTCAGTTCCTTTCAAGACGGATACTCCGATCTTGAGGCGAATTGAGTTTTTGGTTTCGCAAGGCGAAATGGAGTGAGTTGAGGGAGTTTACAGATTGTAAATGACCGATAACGAGCGAGATTTCAACACCGCGAAAGCAAAAAGGAAAGAGTTAATATATATGGTCAAGCGACTAAGCGCACACGACGGATGCCTTGGCAGTTAGAGGCGATGAAGGACGTAG
>NZ_CANMGY010000035.1 GCF_947497555.1 uncultured Umboniibacter sp. | reverse complement strand
CGGGCTTTAGCTGCTAAGAATATCCGTGAAGCGCAGAAGGGTATCGTTTTCGCCGCCTTCCTTAAGCTGCTTATGCCAATCATTGTGGTACTACCGGGTATTGCCGCGGTGATGTTACTGCCGGATCTCGATGCGCCGGACAAGGCCTATCCCGAGGTAATGAAACTTCTGCCTGTGGGCATCAAGGGTGTGGTCTTCGCTGCCCTCATTGCCGCGATTGTGAGTTCACTGGCGTCGATGGTGAACAGTATTTCCACCATCTTCACGATGGATCTCTTCACTCAGTTCTCCAAGAAGGAACATAGCCAGAAGCAACTCGTCACCGTGGGTCG
>NZ_CANMGY010000034.1 GCF_947497555.1 uncultured Umboniibacter sp. | reverse complement strand
TAGGGGAACCTGGGGTTGGATCACCTCCTTAATCGAAAGCAACATCCTCAAGTACTCACACTTATTGTCTGATTGAAATGTGTTATTGAGACCTATCGGGTCTGTAGCTCAGTTGGTTAGAGCGCACCCCTGATAAGGGTGAGGTCGGCAGTTCAAATCTGCCCAGACCCACCATTCCTGTTAGTCCCCGTATTAACTGTGAAGCGACTGATAGGTTCTTTTGTGACTTGGGGCTATAGCTCAGCTGGGAGAGCGCCTGCCTTGCACGCAGGAGGTCAGCGGTTCGATCCCGCTTAGCTCCACCATTCACGAATCTCAATCTCGAAAGAGAAATCAATTAATTGAGCATTGGCAACAGTGTCCAACTATTTGGTTTTACACCAAGTTCTTTAACAAGGTAATAATGAAGCTGAAGAAATTCACAATAAAACTGTGATCTTGACGAGTTCAAATCAAGCGAC
>NZ_CANMGY010000033.1 GCF_947497555.1 uncultured Umboniibacter sp. | reverse complement strand
GCAATCGCATCCAGGCTCAGATAGGCAATAAACAGTCCACCGGCAATTAATAGCACGACTTGGATGATATCGGTCAGTGCAACGGCCTTTAGACCTCCATACAGTGAGTAGGCTGCGGTGAAGAGTGCGAGAACAATCAGCGCATGATTCAAGTCGAGCCCCGTCACACTATTAATAGCTAACGCGCCCAACCATAAAATTGAGGTGAGGTTAACGAACACATACACGCCCAACCAGAATACCGCCATCACCGTTCGCACAGCATGGTTATAGCGCTGTTCCAGGAACTGCGGCATGGTGTAGATTTCGTGTTTCAAAAAGATGGGTAGGAAGTATTTACCCACAATGATCAGCGTAATCGCCGCCATCCATTCGTAGGAGGCAATGGCCATGCCCATGACATAGGCCGAACCGGACATGCCGATGATCTGCTCAGCGGAAATATTGGCCGCAATTAAACTGGCGCCAATGGCCCACCAGGGCAGACCGCGCCCGGCAAGGAAATAGTCACTAGTGTCTTTTTCGTGGCCC
>NZ_CANMGY010000032.1 GCF_947497555.1 uncultured Umboniibacter sp. | reverse complement strand
TTTGAACGTTCCAAGCCCCACGTAAACGTGGGCACAATCGGTCACGTTGACCATGGTAAAACAACTCTAACTGCAGCACTTACTCGTGTATGTGCAGAAGTTTACGGCGGTGAAGCGGTAGCGTTTGACGGTATCGATAACGCTCCTGAAGAGCGTGAGCGTGGTATCACGATCGCAACTTCACACGTTGAGTATGATTCACCAACACGTCACTACGCACACGTAGACTGCCCAGGACACGCGGATTATGTTAAGAACATGATCACCGGTGCTGCACAGATGGACGGCGCAATCCTAGTATGTGGCGCGACTGATGGCCCAATGCCACAGACTCGTGAGCACATCTTGCTATCTCGTCAGGTAGGTGTACCTTACATCGTCGTATTCTTGAACAAAGCTGACCTTCTTGCAGAAGACTGTGGCGGCGTTGATTCAGAAGAATACGAAGAGATGCTAGAGCTAGTTGAAATGGAAATTCGTGAGATTCTTGAGCAGTACGAATTCCCAGGTGACGACACGCCAATCATTCCAGG
>NZ_CANMGY010000031.1 GCF_947497555.1 uncultured Umboniibacter sp. | reverse complement strand
AAGAAAGAATGAATAACGTTCATGTTTCGAGCAAAGTTTTGAATTCCACTTTAACGGAATTCGCTCTTGCTTTAAGCAGAGTTAAAAGATCTAAACTGAAGAGTTTGATCATGGCTCAGATTGAACGCTGGCGGCAGGCCTAACACATGCAAGTCGAACGCGAAATCACTTCGGTGAGAGTAGAGTGGCGGACGGGTGAGTAACGCGTGGGAATCTACCTCGTAGTGGGGGACAACTTGTGGAAACGCAAGCTAATACCGCATACGTCCTGAGGGAGAAAGCAGGGGATCTTCGGACCTTGTGCTATGAGATGAGCCCGCGTCGGATTAGCTAGTTGGTGGGGTAAAGGCCTACCAAGGCGACGATCCGTAGCTGGTCTGAGAGGATGATCAGCCACACTGGAACTGAGACACGGTCCAGACTCCTACGGGAGGCAGCAGTGGGGAATATTGCACAATGGGCGAAAGCCTGATGCAGCCATGCCGCGTGTGTGAAGAAGGCTCTAGGGTTGTAAAGCACTTTCAGCAAGGAGGAAAGGTTGTAG
>NZ_CANMGY010000030.1 GCF_947497555.1 uncultured Umboniibacter sp. | reverse complement strand
GCTACGACGGTCACGGCAACATCACCAGTAAAACGGGAATGGGCAGCTACACCTATGCGTCGGGCACCCATCGGGTGATCAGCACCGCGCAATATGGTGGCGATGCCTGGTCGAATACGGGTCACTGTAACGCCACGAGCAGTGCGAACTACTGTTACGACGAAGCGGGTAACATGACGGCCGACGATACCGGTCGAACGCTCAACTACACCGCCTACGATAAACCGTATCGTATTGAAGCAGGCAGTGGCCACGTCACGGAATTCCTCTACGGACCCAACCGAGCGCGTTACGTTCGCCAAGACACCAATCCAGCAGGCGAATTGCAAACCACGTTCTACGTCGGTAATGTAGAGAAAATTGTGTACGAAAGTGGTGACTACACGATCCGCCGTTATATCGCGGGGGTGGGTATGATCGTCCAGGATTACAACCAGTACGATAGCGCGTTAGAGTCCGAAGATCTGCGGTTCTTCTACAAAGATCATCTGGGTTCACTGAGTGTGATCACCGGCGCTGACGGGCAAGTGGTTGAGCAGATGAGCTTTGATAGCTTTGGTAAGCGTCGTCATCACGAACA
>NZ_CANMGY010000029.1 GCF_947497555.1 uncultured Umboniibacter sp. | reverse complement strand
ACACAGCAGCTATCATATGATGGCTGATCCCCGTTCGCTCGCCGCTACTAAGGGAATCTCGGTTGATTTCTTTTCCTCCGGGTACTTAGATGTTTCAGTTCCCCGAGTTCGCCTCTTACACCTATGTATTCAGTGCAAGATACCCTACTTACGCAGGGTGGGTTTCCCCATTCGGACATCTTAGGATCAAAGTTTGTTTGCCAACTCCCCTAAGCTTTTCGCAGGCTCCTACGTCCTTCATCGCCTCTAACTGCCAAGGCATCCGTCGTGTGCGCTTAGTCGCTTGACCATATATATTAGCTCTTATGTCGTGAATGCTTTTTTGTGCCTTACTTCGTTGTTTTCGCACTCGCCGGCGGTCATTTACAATCTGTAAACTCCCTTGGCTCATTTGAAAACGCCTCGTAAAACTCAAAAAATCACGTCACTCACACCGCCCAACTTTAAAAGTTGTTAAGTGAAAAGCTAACAGTCAATTGAACTCTGCACATCGCTTTGTTTGCTTTGTACATTAACCTTTGTTTTTTGCTGTTCTCTGAGTGTTGCCACTCGAGTCCATTGTTTGCAATCAACATGAAGTTTCAATTTTCGCCGGATCTCGTCGCTTGATTTGAACTCGTCAAGATCACAGTTTTATTGTGAATTTCTTCAGCTTCATTATTACCTTGTTAAAGAACATGACAGTACGTCATTTGCTAACACACAAACACACCCTTTGGGGCGTATGCGCTAACAGATGATTACTGCATTCAATCAGACAATAAGTGTGAGTACTTGAGGATGTACGCTTTCGATTAAGGAGGTGATCCAACCCCAGGTTCCCCTAGGGTTACCTTGTTACGACTTCACCCCAGTCATGAATC
>NZ_CANMGY010000028.1 GCF_947497555.1 uncultured Umboniibacter sp. | reverse complement strand
TCACCTTCAACCGCTTACAGAACGCTCCCCTACCATGCGCCTAAACGCATCCGCAGCTTCGGTTATCAGTTTGAGCCCCGTTAAATCTTCCGCGCAGGCCGACTCGACTAGTGAGCTATTACGCTTTCTTTAAAAGATGGCTGCTTCTAAGCCAACTTCCTAGCTGTCTGAGCCTTCCCACATCGTTTCCCACTTAACTGATATTTGGGACCTTAGCTGGCGGTCTGGGTTGTTTCCCTCTCCACGACGGACGTTAGCACCCGCCGTGTGTCTGCCATGATTGCACTTCCTGGTATTCGGAGTTTGCATGGGGTTGGTAAGTCGGGATGACCCCCTAGCCCAAACAGTGCTCTACCCCCAGGAGTGAGACATGACGCTCTACCTAAATAGATTTCGGGGAGAACCAGCTATCTCCGGGCTTGATTAGCCTTTCACTCCTAGCCACAGGTCATCCCCTAACTTTTCAACGTTAGTGGGTTCGGTCCTCCAATCAGTGTTACCTAATCTTCAACCTGCCCATGGCTAGATCGCCCGGTTTCGGGTCTATTGCCAGCAACTAGACGCCCTATTAAGACTCGGTTTCCCTACGGCTCCCCTAAACGGTTAACCTTGCTACTGACAATAAGTCGCTGACCCATTATACAAAAGGTACGCAGTCACCCCGAAGGGCTCCTACTGCTTGTACGCACACGATTTCAGGATCTATTTCACTCCCCTCTACGGGGTTCTTTTCGCCTTTCCCTCACGGTACTGGTTCACTATCGGTCAGTTAGGAGTATTTAGCCTTGGAGGATGGTCCCCCCATCTTCAGTCAAGATAACACGTGTCCCGACCTACTTATTACATACCTAGTACCACCACTGCGTTTTCGTGTACGGGGCTATCACCCTCTATCGCCGCACTTTCCAGAGCGTTCCACTAACACAGCAGCTATCATATGATGGCTGATCCCCGTTCGCTCGCCGCTACTAAGGGAATCTCGGTTGATTTCTTTTCCT
>NZ_CANMGY010000027.1 GCF_947497555.1 uncultured Umboniibacter sp. | reverse complement strand
CGCGGTTCCATTGACAATTCGTTCGCATTTTGAGGCCGAACTATTCCAAGTGTAGCCCGAAGAACACGTCGCGGTTCCATTGACAATTCGCTCGCATTTTGAGGCCGAACTATTCCAAGTGTAGCCCGAAGAACACGTCGCGGTTCCATTGACAATTCGTTCGCATTTTGAGGCCGAACTATTCCAAGTGTAGCCCGAAGAACACGTCGCGGTTCCATTGACAATTCGCTGACATTTTGAGGCCGAACTATTCCAAGTGTAGCCCGAAGAACACGTCGCGGTTCCATTGACAATTCGTTCGCATTTTGAGGCCGAACTATTCCAATTGTAGCCCGAAGAACACGTCGGGGTTCCATTGACAATTCGCTCGCATCGGGAAGTCGAACTATTCCAATTGTAGCCACTTGGACAAACTCGAGTGCCGCCAATAACACGGGAACACTTGCTGAGGGAGCTGTTGAACGAGTAGCCGCTTGAGCAAGAGGGTGAGGCGCTTTGAGTCGAATTGGAGCCCTTCATGCACAGGCCATCTCTCCAACTACTACCACTAGGGCAAACGCGCTTGCGAACGTCTTTAATGGAGCAGAGTAAGCTGGAGTTGTTGAGATTTTCTTGTGAATAGACAAGCGACCCCGATCCGTTGTCGTGGTATTCGATAATGTTCCGTTTTCCAGGTATACATTCCGAAGGTGGATTTTTAATTCCAAGCCCGTAATCTCGCTTACAAGAATACGTTGTTTTTGTCCAATTGGTTGGGCACGCGTGAGGAACTTCCGTGTACGTTGTCTTGGTACAAGTGGTTCCGCTTAAATTATAACCACTTGGGCATGAGTAGGTTTCTTCAACCAGCTTACGACATTGCCAGTAGTTATAATTATCGTATCCGGATGGACACGACCATGACTCATTTACCTGACGACGACACTTATTTGTCTGGTAGACGGAAAATCCGCTCGCACAGCTGTAGGATTCTTCCACCTGTCGGCGGCACTTATTTGTCTGGTAGAGGGAGAATCCGCTCGC
>NZ_CANMGY010000026.1 GCF_947497555.1 uncultured Umboniibacter sp. | reverse complement strand
CTGACCGATATCATCCAAGTCGTGCTATTAATTGCCGGTGGACTGTTTATTGCCTATCTGAGCCTGGATGCGATTGCTCAGAATGCTGGAGCCTCCGGTGCGATGCATGGTTTCGGTATCATGATGAACGAACTCCCTGAGAAGTTCGACATGATCTTAGATCCGTCTAATCCCTCCTACAATGCCCTGCCGGGCATCTCGGTATTGGTCGGCGGCATGTGGATCATGAACCTCAGCTACTGGGGCTTTAACCAATACATCATCCAGCGGGCTTTAGCTGCTAAGAATATCCGTGAAGCGCAGAAGGGTATCGTTTTCGCCGCCTTCCTTAAGCTGCTTATGCCCATCATTGTGGTGCTGCCAGGTATTGCGGCCGTGATGTTACTACCGGATCTCGATGCACCGGATAAGGCCTATCCCGAGGTAATGAAGTTACTGCCTGTGGGCATCAAAGGTGTGGTCTTTGCTGCGCTAATTGCCGCGATTGTGAGTTCATTGGCGTCGATGGTGAACAGTATTTCTACCATCTTCACGATGGATCTCTTCACTCAGTTCTCCAAGAAGGAACATAGCCAGAAGCAACTCGTCACCGTGGGTCGTACCGTGGGTATGGTTGCGCTAGTTCTTGCGGTAGTTATTGCCCGTCCACTCTTGGGTAACTTCGACCAGGCCTTCCAGTACATTCAGGAATTCACCGGTTTCTTCACCCCGGGTATTGTGGCCATCTTCTTCCTGGGTATGTTCTGGAAGAAGGCGAGCGCCGCCGGAGCCTTGACGGCGACGTTGGGCTCAGCGGTATTGAGCTTATTGCTGAAAATCTTCTGGGAAGCACTGCCGTTCATGGATCGTGTAGGCGTAGTCTTCATTGCCTGTATGGTCTTGGGTGTGGTGTTCTCACTGCTTATGCCGAATAAGAAGAAGGCACTGGATAACACCGGGGTTAGCTTCGCTACGGATAAGAGCTTCAATATTGCTGCACTAGCAGTGACCTTGATTTTGATCGCGCTTTACGCTGCTTGGTGGTA
>NZ_CANMGY010000024.1 GCF_947497555.1 uncultured Umboniibacter sp. | reverse complement strand
TGATAAGGCCTGAGTTTTCTAGACACCTTCTAGGCGCTTAAAATAATCGGTTTCGAAAGCCTTCGGCGACATCCGATCATTGTTGGTGTGTCGCCTGGTTGGATTGTAGAACATCTCAATATAATTAAATATATCCTGTTTAGCTTCTGACCGAGTTTTGAAGATTTTTCGCTTTATCCGTTCCTTCTTTAGGTTGGCGAAAAAACTCTCAGCTACAGCATTATCCCAGCAATTTCCTTTGCGACTCATACTCGGTGTGATGTTGAAACCTGCTAATAGTCGTTTTACGTTAGCACTTTTGTATTGCGAGCCTTGGTCTGAATGAAGCATCACTTTATCTTGTGGTTTGCGTCGCCAGTAAGCGGCGATCAGTGCGTCCATAATAAGATCTTCCTTCATTCGACTATCCATCGACCAGCCAACAATCGCCCGTGAGAATAGATCCATAATAACGGCGACAAACAAAAAGCCCTCTTGAGTTTTGATGTAGGTGATGTCTGACACCCACCACTCATTAGGCTTTGTGACCGTAAACTGGCGATTAAGATGATTGGGAGCAGCTTCCGCGACGCTACCGCCATACATGCCGCGTGGAGAGTTGTAGCCCCGCTCAGCCTTAATGCCGGACTCTTGCATCAACCGGAGCACTCGGTCGCGACCACAATCGATGCCATCAGCAGTTAGGTCCTTGTGTATGTTGCGATATCCATACACACAACCACTCTCGAGCCAATATTGCTTGATCTTGGGTGCCAACTTTTGATCTTCTTTAGCCCTGTTTGAGACCGGATTCCTAAGCCACTCATAGTAACCGCTTGGGTGTACTTTGAGCACAGCACACATTATTCTTACTGGGTATTTAGCCGTTCGAGATTTTATAAATCGGTATCTTTCTTTGACTCGTTTGCAAAGAACCGAGCGGCTTCCTTTAATATATCGCGTTCCTGCTCAGCTCTGCGTAACTGCTTCTTTAGGCGAGCATTCTCCGCTTGGAGATCTGCTTCTTCACCGCGCTGCTTAGCAGGCTTTGAGAAAACCTTAATCCAATCATAAAGACTCTTGGTGCTGATGCCGAGACGACCGGCCACCTCATTTACAGGATAGCCATTTACCGTGACTTGGTTAACTGCTTCTTGTTTGAACTCATCTGAATAACGACTGCCACGTGGCATATTTCTACCTCACTTCTATGGTTCTTAATTTACCATAAAAAGTGTCTAGAGTTCTCAGGCCTTATCA
>NZ_CANMGY010000023.1 GCF_947497555.1 uncultured Umboniibacter sp. | reverse complement strand
AAATATATATGGTCAAGCCTCACGGGCAATTAGTATTGGTTAGCTTAACGCCTCACAGCGCTTCCACACCCAACCTATCAACGTGGTAGTCTTCCACGGCCCTACAGGGAGCTTAAAGCTCCAGAGAAATCTAATCTTGAAGGGGGCTTCCCGCTTAGATGCTTTCAGCGGTTATCCTGTCCGAACATAGCTACCCGGCTGTGCCACTGGCGTGACAACCGGAACACCAGAGGTTCGTTCACTCCGGTCCTCTCGTACTAGGAGCAACTCTTCTCAAATTTCTAACGCCCACGGCAGATAGGGACCGAACTGTCTCACGACGTTCTAAACCCAGCTCGCGTACCACTTTAAATGGCGAACAGCCATACCCTTGGGACCGGCTTCAGCCCCAGGATGTGATGAGCCGACATCGAGGTGCCAAACACCGCCGTCGATGTGAACTCTTGGGCGGTATCAGCCTGTTATCCCCGGAGTACCTTTTATCCGTTGAGCGATGGCCCTTCCATACAGAACCACCGGATCACTATGACCTACTTTCGTACCTGCTCGACTTGTCAGTCTCGCAGTCAAGCGTGCTTCTACCATTATACTAACCGCATGATTTCCGACCATGCTTAGCACACCTTCGTACTCCTCCGTTACTCTTTGGGAGGAGACCGCCCCAGTCAAACTACCCACCATACACTGTCCTCGATCCGGATAACGGACCTGAGTTAGAACCTCAAACATACCAGGGTGGTATTTCAAGGACGACTCCACGCAATCTAGCGATCACGCTTCAAAGTCTCCCACCTATCCTACACAAATAGGTTCAAAGTTCAGTGCAAAGCTGTAGTAAAGGTTCACGGGGTCTTTCCGTCTAGCCGCGGGTACACTGCATCTTCACAGCGAGTTCAATTTCACTGAGTCCCAGGTGGAGACAGCGTGGCCGTCGTTACGCCATTCGTGCAGGTCGGAACTTACCCGACAAGGAATTTCGCTACCTTAGGACCGTTATAGTTACGGCCGCCGTTTACCGGGGCTTCGATCAAGAGCTTCGCACAAGTGCTAACCCCATCAATTAACCTTCCGGCACCGGGCAGGCGTCACACCCTATACGTCCACTTACGTGTTTGCAGAGTGCTATGTTTTTAATAAACAGTCGCAGCCACCTGATTTCTGAGACCACCGACAGCTTACGGGGTAAACCCTTCACCGTCAGCGGCGCACCTTCTCCCGAAGTTACGGTGCCATTTTGCCTAGTTCCTTCACCTGGGTTCTCTCAAGCGCCTTGGTATTCTCTACCTGATCACCTGTGTCGGTTTGGAGTACGGTTCCAATGTACCTATCGCTTAGGAGCTTTTCCTGGAAGTATGGCATCAATCACTTCGCTCTTAAAAAGAGCTCGTCATCGCTTCTCAGCATTAAGAACCCGGATTTGCCTAAGTTCTCTGCCTACTAGCTTAAACACGGACAACCAACGCCGTGATGACCTAGCCTGCTCCGTCCCTCCATCGCAGTACACTGAAGTACAGGAATATTAACCTGTTTCCCATCGACTACGCATTTCTGCCTCGCCTTAGGGGCCGACTAACCCTGCTCCGATTAACGTTGAGCAGGAAACCTTGATCTTCCGGCGAGGGGGCTTCTCACCCCCTTTATCGTTACTCATGTCAGCATTCGCACTTCTGATACGTCCAGCAA
>NZ_CANMGY010000022.1 GCF_947497555.1 uncultured Umboniibacter sp. | reverse complement strand
CATCCCAACGGTATTGCACGTATTCAAGGTAGTTGGCGTTATCGCTGGCGAGATCAATCACTATGCCACCGGGCGACAGATCGAAGGGGACTCATCAAATTAGGCTAGCTTTAACTTCATGTTGATTCGGCCAGAAATCTAGCTATATCATCATCTAAGAAATTGATAAGACGCGCCCTTATTTCATCGAGTTCCGGCAATAACTCAACGGGCAGAAGCAAGCGAAACGCCAGGCCATCAACGTCGAAGCCTGTCTTACACTGTGTTGAATTTCGTGTAAAATAAGTAAAACTAATTGTGCAAGTCGCGACAAATTGATAACCATTCTGATTTCGTCTATACGCGTTGAAATAACCAAAGTTAGAGTGGACCCAAATAAAATCATTGTGAACCCCAAGTTTTTCCATGATCTCAGCAATTCTGACTTCCCTACCGTTAAATATCCACGGGCGCGAGAGGTAAAATAACCGTTCATTCGACGTACTAACTAACTCGGGTGCTTTTCCAGTCAAAGGCCAGTCGTAACCGACTGGCGCTGGTACGTGCGAGTTATAATACAGACCAGCAAAATTCCGTTCATCTGCATTCTTTGATATCCGAAGGTTAATCGTCTCTTCGGGAAAGTTGGTGAGTCCAATCAAACTTAGCGGGATTTCAAATGTTCGCGAGTAAACCGCCAAACCACGATCATCATAATAATCCCAATGAAGCCCTCCTTGCTCATAGATATTTATTTTCTCCGAAAAATCCTTCCTGTGAGTATGCCAGCTCCAGAGCTCTACTAGTATGAAACACGTGATAATAAACAGTACTGAAAACTTCAATTTCGACATATTATCCATCGCACCCTACACACCACATAATGCTATATAATTCAGAGTCATTCCCGAACATCGTTCCGCCAAATGCCATGGAGGTTTGAATCCCAAATTTCTCGAAAACTAAGTCATGATAATCCGCAACCTGTCTTGGACTCAACAAGTGATGTACCCCACTGGTATCATCCGTTACCTTCCCAGCGTGCGCAACCGCCAGAGCCTGGCCGATTCGCGCCAACTGCTCCTCACCGAGATAGTACCCAATCGCGAGCCCTTCGGCTGTGTTACCTGTGCGATTCGCGTACGCTAGGTGAAGTTTTAAGTTCGCCCATGAAATGGGAGCAAGCCTTTGGGCGAAGAGATCTGCCCTAGGATCTATTGCATAATTATCTGAATCCCACCCGGCCAAAGCAACATGCGCTATCGGATCACCCGAATCGAGACGTGACCACCAAAATTCGATGTAGCGGCCTTCATCAAGCATAGATTGTTGTTCAGCAGTAATAGGAGCCGATCCCTTTGTTAGTGCACCGACGGAGTCTTGAACTCTTCGGGCTATAGCTTTCCCTAAGGAAAGCGCACTCTCAGCATTCAACAAGTGCCCCAGCCCACCGGTAACGAAGCCATTCGCAAACTTACCACCACTAAGTGAACTTACCGTTCCTGATACGCCTGCCGCAATAAGTGTTCGTTTCATTAGCGCTGCGTTGTCAGTACCAAACGCGCCTTTAGGGACACCGTTCGCGTCCTCGTATACTAAGTTTCCGCCCACTGCTTTCGCAACACCAGCACTCAAAAACCCTGTAACGAACTTACCACCTTGAAGATCAGATAATATGCCACCAGAAACGGCGTGTGTTAAAACCAGCGTTGTTTCTACTTCACCGATCATTCCCATAGAATTGGTAAAAAAGTTGGAATTCGCCAGATCACCGATACCTGCAAACACCGCGCCAGAAAGCGCGCCCCACATAGCGCCTTCCCAGGTACCCGTCGCAATGCCACCTGCCACAGCACCTACCGCCGCTCCATAACCAACAGCGGCCAATCCTTCTAAAGCGAAATAGTACTGCTGGAGTATTACGGCTACAGCCGCCACCACAATCGCCAACACCGGCCGCAACTCACACGGAATGTGACCACTCGGATCCGTCGCGTTCAGCGGATTATTCATCACATAACTGTAACGGTTGTACGCTTGCAGGTTATTCGCATCCGGCACAAACGTATCCGCACTTAAGAACCT
>NZ_CANMGY010000021.1 GCF_947497555.1 uncultured Umboniibacter sp. | reverse complement strand
ATACATTCTCGATATCATCTTTGATTTATTGGGCGCCTTTTTGGCGCCCTTTTTGTACTTGTCGAAATTAGAATCCGCCTCCAAGGTGCCCGGTAAGTACTTCGCAACTCACGTGAATGTAGCTCCAACACACTTTATATTTTTTCACTCTTTTTGCCTGTCACTCTAATTTCTTAATGGGTACACTAATTACAAACTCTAAAAACAAAAGATCTTTCCATGACCAAACTTATTGCAACATCCGTCGTCCGTGGCAGCCAGCAGGGTCAAAGTCACGGTGGTGTGTTCCTGATAGACCTCAAAACTCAATCAACCGAACAGGTATTAGATTGGGATAAAATGGATATCGACTGGCAAGGTCGTGGCTGGGATCGTGGCCTTCGAGGGATTTGTATTATTGGCGAGACCATCTACATTGCCGCCAGCGATGAGTTATTTGCCTACAATACGCAATTTGAGTGTATCGGTAGCTGGAAGAACAATTATCTGAAACATTGCCATGAGATCTTTGAATATCGCGGCACCCTCTTCATCACCTCAACCGCTTACGACGCAATCATTGGCTTCGACCCTAAATCCGAGAAGTTTCATTGGGCCATCCAACTTGATACCAACGGCTTAAGCTTTAGCGCCAAACGCTTCGACCCCAACGGTCACGAAGGCCCGCTAATGCTCAATAAGATGCATATCAACAATGTGCATTGTAACGATGACGGTATGTATATTAGCGGTTTGAAAACAGGCGGCATGCTGCATTTCAACGGTAAAAACGTCAACATGAGCGCTCAATTGCCGCCCGGCACTCATAACGCTCAGCCCTATCAGGACGGTGTGCTCTTTAATGATACCAAAGCCGATGCGGTACGCTTTGCGAGCCGAGACAGTATTGAAGATGAGTGCGCATTCCCGGTGCCCCAATATCCCGTTTCCGAGCTAACTGGGATGAATCTGGACGAATCGAAACTTGCTCGCCCGGGATTTGGCAGAGGTTTATGCGTGGTCGCACCCGGTATCATTGCTGCTGGCAGCTCACCTTCTACCATCGCTATCCATGACATGAACCGACGCGTGACAGGACTAACCGTTCAGCTCACCAACGATGTCCGTCATGCAATCCACGGCTTAGAGGTCTATCCGTTCTAGATACTTCATTAGATCTAGCAGACCAATAGTAATGGCTGATCGAAAATAATGCGGGAAACACATCATCCGGTATTCGCCATCGAGATCATGTGGCGTGGCCCCAGCTTTGCCCCTCATTTAGTCTTTCCATACTTCGGAGCAAGATCAATCCGCGCTTAATTCAATTTCGTCCGAAACACTAATACTAAGTAGGGCAGCTGGTTGTCCGCGTTAGGTAGGCGCAAGAGGAACAACAATTCAAGCAGCCGTCGTGTTGTCCTCCCTCCTAGAACTTTTAACTTAGAAAACGGACAAACCCTCTGAAAAATGAGATCGGTACTTCGACCAAGGCTATCTGTAAGGCTTCAGTGTGCGTCCGAGCAACCTCTCTTAATCTGAATGCGCTGCAAGCTTAACCTATGCTATCGCGGCTAAACGGATGAAACTGTAACTCTGGCAATCGCAATTGCCCTCCCGATTAATCATTCTTAGTGAGATGAAAAATAATGTTTTACGTTTAATGTTTTACGTTAAACATAAAATTATTATTGATAATCAGAAATATTAATGTATTCTACGAGCATGGATATTGTAATCTCACTCGACCTTCTTTTGGTCAAAAGGAAAATGACACTTACTGAGCTTTCTCAGCGTGTGGACGTATCGGTAACTAATTTATCGCTATTAAAGAACGGTAAAGTAAAGGCGATACGTTTCAGTACGCTAGGGGCTATATGTGAAGCGCTAGATTGTCAGCCAGGTGATCTACTCACGTACCAACCTAACACTGATAGTTAAATTTGAAAGGAACTTACTTATGAGCGATTCAGCTTACTCTATAACTGCAGGTATCTCCGCGATACTGCTCGCGGTGCTCTTTCCAATTGTATGGCTCGCCATTCCATTTTCGATGCTTGATGGGGATATTGAGCACGAAATCATGAAGGACTTGATGACTCTTTCTGTGAGTGACTTACTTTTTATCATTACTGGGGCGCTTGAGGTATATGTGTTCATAGCCCTCCGATCACTTTGTAAAGACCTTATCAATGGGAAGGGACTTGAATGGATAATCAATATTCAAATTGGATGTTTGATTCTTCTTTATAGTTCAGCTTGCCTGAATGTCGGCGTTGCATTGCTTGACCCTGAGACTGCCTCCACGGTGATGGAATTAATATTGGGAAGTTACATCGTCTTCATGATTACGATGAGCTTTGTCGTATCGTTGCTAACATTGGTGATTGGCGTGCTACTGCTTCAGTTCTGGCAAACGCTTGAAACATCGTTGCGCGCGTTCTCAATATTACTGGTAATGAGCGGCATATTCTTCATTAGCGTAATATTCGCCTTTGCCGCGACGCTTTTATATTCCGTTGCGCTAATAACCTTTGCCTTCTATCTACTTGGCAGTTCCCGAAGCACAGTTGAGGTTGTCTGACGAGTACGCGTTGTTGTAATTGACAACTTTAATGATAAAAAAAACCGCAGCCTAGACTGCGGTTTTTTATAGCTACATCACTTACGTGCAGGTGCTCAGATACTGCGTTTAACAGCACGGGTATAAGTAGGTACGAATAGCCCCACC
>NZ_CANMGY010000020.1 GCF_947497555.1 uncultured Umboniibacter sp. | reverse complement strand
GTGATCACCGGCGCTGACGGGCAAGTGGTTGAGCAGATGAGCTTTGATAGCTTTGGTAAGCGTCGTCATCACGAACAATGGAATAAGAAGCTCACGACCACGGGTAGCGCGCAGAATGGTTTGAACAGCTTGGATCTCGTAACCCAAGCACGAACGAACCGCGGTTACACGAGTCACGAACAACTCGACGAAGTGGAGTTAATCCACATGAACGGTCGGGTGTACGATGCGAACCTGGGCAGGTTCTTAAGTGCGGATACGTTTGTGCCGGATGCGAATAACCTGCAAGCGTACAACCGTTACAGTTATGTGATGAACAATCCGCTGAACGCGACGGATCCGAGTGGTCACATTCCGTGTGAGTTGCGGCCGGTGTTGGCGATAGTGTATGCAGCGGTTATGTCCTATCTAACTTTCGGTGTCGCGGGTGTTGCCGCGATGAGTTGGCAGGGTGCTTTTGCCGCCGCTCAGATTGGTTTTTGGAGTGGCTACATCGCGACAGGAACCTTGGAAGGCGCCGCATGGGGTGCGCTTTCAGGGTTGGTCTTTTCCGGTATAGGTGTTGTAGGGGGTTGGGAAACGGCAGCTAAAGCGGCGACTAGTGGAAGTTTCTGGCTCTCTAACGCGGTAGCAGGTGGCGTACTAGCTGATTTGCAAGGCGGTAAATTTGCGACTGGATTTTTGGCTGCAGGCTTCTCGTCGATGGCCGGCGGGTTGTCTAGCAAGATTACGTGGGCAAGCACGAAAGTTGAGTTCGCAGCGCGTACCATGATATCTGGTCTTGTCGGAGGCACGGTCTCGAAGATCAGTGGCGGGAAGTTTGCGAATGGGTTTATGACCGTTGGGTTGCAGGCGTTGGTGACGATGGGGTTGAATTCACAATCGAATCACAGTGTGGGTGACGAAGGTGACCAATCCGAGGCACTTAAGATTAAAACACGTAATCGTATTAGCTCGGAGTTCGTGAGTGTTACGCGTGACGGCGATACATATGAAATCCGTTTCACCGGCACTGTTAGTGACGGCCATTTGGATCTCGGCAGAGTACGTAATCTCAACCCGCATGGGATAACTCCCGAAGATTTTATCGCTCAAGTTAAATCGGAATATGATGGGCTGTATACCGTCGCAGCGGCTGATGGAACGCAGATTAAGATGCGTATTGTCGTGGATCTAACGGCCGCGCCGCCGGGGCTTGGTGATATTCGGCTTGTGGCTAATCATCCAGGATTCACAGATAATCCGATAATTGCTTCGTTCTTGCCACATGGTGGCGGGACCAAAATCGGGACGATCGCGTTTGGTTTTAGCGACCCATACAAAAATACATTAGCTCATGAATATGGTCATGCGTTAGGCTTCGTCAACGCGAACGATAACCCCGGTGGGCTAATGTCTCCCTATCAAATTGGGAGAACGTTTAATTCAAACGGAAGGGAGGCACAGTGGATATGGGATGCGTACAGCCGCTTTTAATTTTTTGTTTAGTCATTGCAGTGGGGTTTTCGTCTGGAGCGGATGCAGATCAAAATAAGCGTTCGATGTTTGAGTATTTTGAATCCAATCGGGAAACACTAGTTAAATACTGGGACGAAGATAAGGTTGATGTTTATTGCGTTCACTATATTGGATGTAATTTACTCAGCTTTTCTTATGGCGTTGAAGTCAAAGGTCACGACTTCTGTCACTCGCTATATGATATTACATACGACGGTAATTACCAGGACGAAGTTATCGAGTACCGTGGTTTTCGATTGATGACACGAGCGCTATCGTATGCCGTGTTCAACGCTGAGAATGGATGTGATGGCAGAATCGAAACGGCGCTTCTATTGCCGGAAAGCTATCCTCTTCGTTCTGGAGAGGCGCTTTATCAAGAGGTTTTGTTGTGGATGTCGAATCAAAATCGAGCCGAACTTCAGAGCGTGAGGTATGTCACGATTGATACGCGTCCGTCGGATGCTGTTTTAACAAGTAATAACCCAGCAATGCCAGTTGAAGTTGAATTCTATAGTGAACGATTGCGACTTAGAAACGATAGATTCGAAGAGCTAGGGACTCTTAAGGTATATTTTGATGGACATCAATACATTTTTAGCTGGGCGAGTGAGGTCTGAGATTCTACAACTAATGTAATTCCTCAACCGCGTGACGAATGCGGCGGTGTCGGGCGATCTGTCCCACGCGGAGACGTTTAGCTACGACGGTCACGGCAACATCACCAGTAAAACGGGAATGGGCAGCTACACCTATGCGTCGGGCACCCATCGGGTGGGTACTGGCAAGTTAACTCAACCTCCGAGATAATTTGCTCATGAGTCTCTGAGAGCGTCACCAATTGTCGTCCAATGTACACGGATGGCTAGTTAGCGGCTTCTAAGGAGGAGCACTAAGTTGGCAGGATAAATATGGCCCGCTCGGCGCGATTCGAACGCGCGACCTACGCCTTCGGAGGGCGTCACTCTATCCAGCTGAGCTACGAGCGGGTAATTTCGCCTCACTGAAATTGATTGTAGAGCAAACTCTTTAAATCAGTTGCGAAGCGCCGGCGATTATCGCTGACAACGAGAGAGCTGTCCACCCGAAGTTGGCAATTACTGTGGCACGCTAATGCCTCGTTTGTTCCTTGAGCACCCGCCGAAATTACTTCACGCTAGTGATTCGATCATAATTTTCATACACTCTTTCCCCAATACTATTAAGTTAAGTACAGCTAAAAGGTAACCATCATGTTTCTGCGAATTACGACCGTTCTACTTTTAATGATCAATCATTCGCTTGCAGAAGCATCGCCCACTGGCCTGGATAAAGAGGGTGCTACCTTTTACCTCGGCGTGGAATTCGCTGAGGCCAAACGTTGGGAAAGAGCGGAACTACTAAGCTTCGACGAGCATGGCAGCTACCGCACTTTTGGCGCCCGCTGTCCGCAAAAGCTGGGTAATGATGGCGTTATTCAGGGTGAAGAGCGCTGCCTATTTCTAAATATCGCCGTTCCGGAGAATGTTTCCGCAGATGCGCCAGTACTGATGTGGTTCCACGGCGGTGGCTTTACCGGAGGGAGCGGCAATGATTGGATTGATCGTAGTAAGCGATTTACCGATGCTGGGATTATCTTTATCAGCCCTAACTATCGTCTAGGTCTTCTGGGCAATATTGATTCGCAGGAGTTTAGTGGCGGCTTTAGTTTGACGGATATGCAAACTGCCCTTCGCTGGACGCAGCAGAATATAGAGGTGTTTGGTGGTGATGCTAACAAGGTGACTATCGGTGGCGAATCGGCCGGCGGTATGGCCGTGCAGATGCTGCTCGCGAGTCCAGCATCTCAAGGGTTGTTTGCTCGCGCTATATCTCAAAGTGGCTATGGTACATGGCCAATGGCTAAACTAGGAGAATCGGCTTCGGCTGAGGTGATTGACCTCCTAGGGTCGGAACCTCACGCTGATATGTCAACCGAGCAACTGGTTAATGCGGTAACAGGGTTCCTTGTACCTTACTACGGCGATGAATACCTACCGATGACTCCAGCGACCGCCTTTAATGAGGGTAAACAGCAGCAAGTCCCACTTATTATTGGCGCGAATAGCTACGATGGTAGCGTATTCCCCGCCGCTGGCCTGACGCCTGAAAGTGTCTTTGCGCTTCTCGGTGAAGCTGCGATGCCTGCTTACCAGCGTTACCTAGCAGATTTTGGCAGCCAAGAGTTAGCCTTTACCATGATGTTTGGCGAGCTCCGCTACGCGCTATCTGGTTGGGAAATGGCCGAAGCTCATGCGAACGCCAATTTACCCACGTATCACTATTACTTTGATTACCTGCCAAGTTTGCTTCGCAGTAATCTTCCTGGTGCGCCGCATGGCATCGAACTACCGCTGTTGATGGGTTATGACGGAGGCTGGCCGCAACCCGCTGGTGGCGACCCCGTTGGCAATGAGCTGGGCGACTCGTGGATTGAATTCATCATTACGGGTGAGCTACCCAGCGTTGGAAGCCCGGTTGAGTTGCCTGAGCGAGCTATTAAGCTTCATCATATTGGCGCGTTGAATGACGTGGCTAAGCATACCGAACGTATGTCGATGCTTCGTAATGCACTAATTGGTGGGTAAGTACCGAGTTGAATCGCTATAAATTCGACTTCTGATCAATCTTTAATCAGTGTTTCGCCGCCTTTATAGGGGGTAGCTCGCATGCCAAGCAATCGCTCGTAAGTAATTATAGTAAATCGAGTTTTTCGAGGTTGCTATCCGCTCAATATGCGCCTATTATCCATTTCCTTGCTTGACGGCGGTAACCCGTCGCTAGTCAGAAGTTTTGGCTAAGAGCTGCCGTATCGCGTGTAATTTCACCTAGGCGAATCGCCTTAAAAAATCACCTTTACATTGAGT
>NZ_CANMGY010000019.1 GCF_947497555.1 uncultured Umboniibacter sp. | reverse complement strand
GCTGCAGTTAGAGTTGTTTTACCATGGTCAACGTGACCGATTGTGCCCACGTTTACGTGGGGCTTGGAACGTTCAAACTTTTCTTTAGCCATCTGACCAATTCCTCACCAGGATGATTAAGACACGAAAAGGAGGCTTTACAAGCCTCCCACTGAAAATTGGAGCTCTTAAGCGGATTTGAACCGCTGACCTCGTCCTTACCAAGGACGCGCTCTACCAACTGAGCTATAAGAGCATTAATCCAAAATTTGAAAAATTCTTGGAGCGGGCAGCGGGAATCGAACCCGCATCATCAGCTTGGAAGGCTGAGGTTCTACCATTGTACCATGCCCGCCTAATACCCAAATAAGGCAACTTTTAAAAATGGTGCAGGGGGGTGGATTCGAACCACCGAAGCTTGCGCGTCAGATTTACAGTCTGATCCCTTTGGCCACTCGGGAACCCCTGCAGGGCGGTGTGCATCATAGCGACACCAGGCCATAAGTCAAACGATTATTTTGATAAAAATCAATTGTTTAACTTATAAAATGGAGCTGGTGATAGGAGTTGAACCTACGACCTACTGATTACAAGTCAGTTGCTCTACCAACTGAGCTACACCAGCCTCACTGCCTTTCAGCGAGGCGTATATTAGTTAAACGCCGCAGCCAAAACAACCCCTCAACAGGATTTTTTTTCAATAAATTCAAACTGATAGCGATTAATAAGCCATTCAACCTGCGGCGCACTAATAATGACGCGCCATGCAGGCTCTCTTAGCTGATAGAGCAACATTTCAGATTTTAGCCCAGCGGCGCCTAATTCTCGCTGTAGCGTTAACGCATTTGCTTCGGAGCTAAAAATTCCGAGTGAGTATTGGCCAACTTTTGGCCCCGTCGTCACTTCAAAGGCGCCTGATACAACGCTTCGATAGTCATTCAAGCTCGCAGTCGTATCCGAGGCACTAACTACCCACCATTTGTCGCCATCTTTCCACTGATCGAATTCGTTGACCTGCATCGTGCCACTCAGTTTATCGATTGCATCACTAAGGACTTCGAGCTCGTCGGCCTCATAGATATTGACGGTGTAACAGCTCAAAACTTCCGGATTTGCTTCACTGTGCATAGCGGCATTATCCGAGTTACTATCGTTGGCACTCAGCCACCAGCCGGCTAGAATCAGATTGGCTATTAACAGCGCTAGTGCTATGGCCTTCATTTAAACTCCTCGAACTTTGCATGCTTCAAACCGTTCAGTACTAGGCCTTCCTGATAATGCACCTGCTCACCAAGATAGGGAACTAATAATGGTCCGTCCCCACCCGTCACAACGAGAGGAGCGTTAGGCGCCCAACGCTCTTGTAACCACTTAATTAAGCCAACAGCTTGCGCAACCGCACCAAGACCCACTGCACTAGCAGTATTGGCCGGAACCTTTGGCAGCGATTCAAAGCTAACTGTACCCACACGATCTGTTCCAGCCAACAGGTTGGTAACGCTCAACCCTACACCTTGCGCAATGATGCCGCCATAAAACACTCCCTCAGCGATATAGTCCACGGTCAGCGCCGTACCGGCGTCAACGACGATAGCCTCGTGGTAGATCTCGCAGGCACCGAGCGCTGCCAGCCATCGATCAACGCCTAGGCGCTCAGGCTGCTCATAATCACACTGTAGTGCCGGAACCGACGCAACGGTAGCTCTAAGGCACTCAACTCCCGACATAATTAAAGGCGCTAGCAGTTCACGCGTACGCTGCTCACTCCGCACAGAACCAAAACGGGCACGCTCAGAAACGGGCATCTTAGCTGTATCATCGATGACCATTATGTTTGTCGGCTCGCTTGCTTGGCGACATTTAACGCGGGTGTTGCCGATGTCGAGTTCTAGCATCAAGAAGTTCCTCGCAAGCTGAGTTCGCCACCGCTAAAGTGAACCAGCTCATCGCCAATCAATACTATTAACGAGCCATCACTATCAACGCCCTTTAGCGTCCCCTGCTGCTGATTCGCTGCTGAGGAGACCGTCACCAACTCATTCATCCACAGAGCCCGGTTCATCCACGCATCCTTTAACGGCCTAAAGCCAGTTTCTTCATAGTTCATTAGACCGCGAATCAATCGATTACTTAACGCGACAAATAGCTCGTCCTTGTCGTAGCAATTTAGGTGGGTAACCCGCTGGTCGACGGTCGGTGTTTTTAAAAGATTAATACCAACTCCCACAACAACAGTCACTGGACCATCCACATCACCATCGACTTCAACGAGCACTCCACCAAGCTTAGCCTGGTTGTAGTAGAGATCATTAGGCCACTTTAGCGAGATGTCGAAACCAAATTGCTGCAGTACTTCGGCCACCCAAACTCCTACCGCCAAACTCAACCCTGAGAGCACATTGAAACCTGCGTCAAACTGCCAACGCAGACTAAAAGAGAGGCCGGTACCAATAGGCTGCTGCCATTCCCTCCCTCTTCTACCACGCCCTGCAGTTTGTCGCTCAGCCAGCAATATCTTTGGTCGAGCATCACCAGCGCGCGCTTCCGCCACCAAAATAGAATTGGTTGAGCCAACCTCTAACCGCGTGTCGATGAGCCAATCGGGATGATGGTACTGCAGCGCGATGACAGCCTCTAGCCTTAACAGTTGATAGCCACTTCGCAGCGCATAACCTTTAGAAGGAAAGGTCTCTACAAGCTCGTCGAGTTCCTTGAGTCGCTTAGAGATCGCCGCTCGACTGACGCCGAAGCGATCGCCAAGCGCAGCACCGCTAATTGCTTCGTGATTTTGAATTTCACGTAATAGGGAATAAGTTTCTAGAGCCATAGGGCGATCAATCCAATGTTAATTCTGACTGCAATACCGCCAAGCTTACCTCAACACCCTTAAACTCGCGACGAATTCGTCGCCCTAATGCACGCTGAGCATCAGCTTCACCGTGAATAATTCGAATATGCTTCGGCGGAGCGGCCATAGAGGCAATGAATTCGACCAGTCCCTGCTCATCGGCATGGGCAGAGTAGCCGCCCAACGATGAGATATTCGCATTGACGACTACCAACTCGCCATCGATGGTCACTTCCGATGCCCGCTGAAATAATTTCCTTCCGAGGGTTCCGGAAGCTTGGTAACCAACAAAAAGCACATCCGTAGACGCCAACGGTAAGAGCTCTCGTAAAAAGTCGATGACTCGCCCGCCTTCACACATGCCACCCGCCGCAATGACGATAGCGCTTTCCTCGCGTTGGCGGAGCCGGTTCAACAACTGCACATGATCTTCGAAACTATCAATACAAATGAGATTATCAAAACTTAGGGGATGACGCTGCTGACCAAACAAAGCCTTTGCCTCGGCATCCCAAAGGTCTCTGAATTGCTCATAAATTTGCGTGAAGGTGGCGGCTAGGGGCGAATCGAGCACAACAGGGATCCGAGCCCAGCGCGGGTCACCCTGCGTGAAGATCTGTTCTAGTTCGTAGAGTAACTCCTGGGTACGACCTATACTAAAGGCCGGAATAATAGTAGTACCTTGGTTTTCCAAACTCCGTTCGAGGGCTAACTTGAGCCGTCGGTGCCGCTGCTCCCGTGCCTCATGGTGACGTCCACCATAAGTACTCTCGATAACCACGAGGTCGCAGTTAGATGGCACCGCCACATCAGGTAATAGTGGCGAATTTTTGACCCCTAGGTCACCCGAAAAGAGCACTGAGTGATGTTGCGAAGACACCTCCACGAATGCTGAGCCGAGAATATGTCCGGCGACACGAAAGCGAACACGAATCGTACCCTCTAACTCCGGTAGAGCTACCTCATGATCATAATCGACGGGCTTTAACAGCGTGATAATGCGATCAAGAAGTTCGGCTGCTAGACCTCGCGACAACTTCACACCAACACGTATCGCATCCTCTAAGACTTCAGGCAGCAGCGCTGCAGTAGCCCGCGTGCAGTAAATGGGGCCGCTAAAACCACTCGCCACCAGCTCTGGAATACGGCCAACATGGTCGATATGCACATGGGTAACGAGGAGGACAGCTATGCTGTTAATATTGAAGTTGAAGCCGGAAGCGCGATGGCGCTTCCTATCCCGACCTTGGAATAACCCGCAATCCACCAGTAAACTTCCATGGGGAGTCTGCAGCTCGTGACAGGAACCTGTTACGCCCTTCGCGGCGCCGTGATGTATCAGCTTCATAGAGCTATGGTGGCGTGCCTACTCGGCTTTGTCTAGTAAGCGAGCGGGTGACAAGACCAGTAACAGGCAAATAATCAACGATACTACCGCCGCGTTGAGCATCATAGAATAGTTACCGTCACCTACTACTAACGCAGCAGCCATAGGTCCTGACGCTAAGCCCATCTTCGACGCGAAGCCAGCCAGCGCAGCCATCTGCCCCGTGGTATCAAACTCCGCGCATAAGCCGAGCAGGTAGGAAATAACGAATGCCCAGGTGATACCTATCGCAACGTTCGCCCACCAGTAGACCCAGAAAAGCTCACTAAAGTGAAACGCCCAGGTGCCTATCGCAGTTAGCAGAATACCTACTGTTAAGGGGAGGACGCGGCCAAAGCGTGTTGAGAAGATAATCACCAGGCCAGACCCTAAAATCCCCAACCACGCCGCCTGACCCAGCGCGGAACTGATATCATCAATGTTGATTCCTGCGTCCCGACCTAAACCAATGATGTAGGCATAGACGGCCATATTCGCAGCCTGGAAGAAGAAGGTGGCAAACAGCACCAACAGCAGCGGCTTGCTGAGTTTAGAACCTACACTTTTAAGCGGCGTCGCCGCTGACTCCTCGGGGTGATAGTCCCCCAAAAATGGCAGCATCAGTAGCGTGACCACAGAGAAGGCTATGAGCGCTAAAAAGAGTGCCGTTGTGCCGTATTCCGGGACCAACGGCGGCAAATACATGAGCCCTACACCGCCTAGACCGAACTGTACCGACAGTAGATAACCGAAGGTACGGTCGGCATTGGTGGTTCGGGCAATCACCGCAAAACCGATCCCTACAAGCGCCCCGCCAATTACTCCGTGCATGAAACGAGCAGCCATCATAATCAGTGGCGATGAAACTAGCATCGAGAGCAAATCCATTGCTATGAGGCCACAAAGCAATAAGTAAGCGCTGACTTTCCAGTTGATTTTCTTAATAAAGAACACCACACCAAAGGCACCCAGAGCCGCACCGTATACGTTAGCCGAACCTACGAAACCAGCTTCTTGATTGCTAAAGCCTAAGCCATCAATGAGCCCGTCCACTAACGCGGGCATAATGTTTACGTAGAAAATACCCGCGGTAGCCAGGAAGGCAAGCAGTAGTCTTGCTAATTCACTGTTACGCTCTAGTTTGGGGAATCCTGAGCGTGTTAATTCGTTGCTCGACAACTGAGTCATAGGGTATTTATCCTTGATTGGCGTTCATTATTGTTATGGTCTAAGTGGATCACTCTCACGCGTTAGCGCTTTTTTTCGATTACTTTAATACTGATAGGGATTAATCCCCTCATCTTCCAACAACTTAATGACCGGCGCGAGTTCTGTGGCCACATGTCGCCACTTCTCCACGGAAGAGCGATAGATAGATTGCCGAACCTGAGCCGCACTAGCAGTGGTACTTGCGGCTTGATTGCTTTCCGGGGCGAGCATGGGCTTCTCAAGGCTCAGCTCACAGTAGTCCGCCAACGAGCGGATCGTTTCCTCCGGCTGTGACACTAGCGCCTCATAACTTAGTGTGTGGATTCGATCTCCCGCCTGCATCAGCCAATAGCGCATTAGCTTTCGATAGCCAATGTAATAGCGAGTGAGTTCGATCAGGTCATAGGAAAACGGGTAAGCATCTTCAAATAGATTCTTATAGATAGCGTAAATAACATCCAACGGAGCGCGCTCGAGTAAGACAACTTTCGCATTGGGCAGGG
The DNA here is from genome assembly GCF_947497555.1 of uncultured Umboniibacter sp. NCBI lineage: Bacteria > Pseudomonadati > Pseudomonadota > Gammaproteobacteria > Cellvibrionales > Cellvibrionaceae > Umboniibacter > uncultured Umboniibacter sp. The sequence continues at coordinate 6,937 of NZ_CANMGY010000019.1, read as the reverse complement.
CGCTAATAATCAGTCCGATATTGAGATAATTCATAGGCAGCTTATCAATGAACCGTGAGCTATCGCCCCGTAACGCATTGATTGCCGAAAGGTATGAGCGCGCTAGCTCAGACTTATTCAGCTTGTCCGCGGCATTTACTGCTTCCTGTCGACTCAGCTTTGAAGAGTGAGTCGTCTTCATGAGTAGGCTGTTTAGCGCCATAGGAAAAGCGTTGGGTTCGCCTAGCGATACAATTTCACTGTGCGCACTAAGCACCCGATCAACCAAAGTGGTTCCCGAGCGAGGAAGGCCAAGTACGAACATAGCCCCCTCTCCCGCCCAACGATCCTCTGTGGGCTGCCAACTCGTATCAATCGAGCTCTGGCACAAAGCGCTGAGCGTAGCGAGGTCAGCCTCTAAATCATAGTTAATATGTTGTCGCCTGAGCATTGCCGCGTCACTGAGCCGCTCAAAGGACAACCCATAACTGCCCAAATCCTCTAGCTCTTTGGCCAGCCCATAGCCAGCCTCAACACGCTGACGGGGGGTCAACTCATAGTCTCCCACTAATTGCGAGAGTAGCTCTACCTGATTATCATCAGAACTCTTGGCTCGAAGCCCAGCATCAAGCAACCTTGCGGCTGTGTGCTTAGGCGCAAGCGCTAAACAGGCCGCCAGCATTTGCTGCGCCTCATCCAGCTTACCGATAAATCGACAGACCGTTGCCACGTTAAAATAGGCTTGGGCATCAGCCTCCCCGATCGCGACAACTTGGCGATACAAGCTTAGCGCCTCAAGGTGTTCATCCACCGCCACTAAAAGTCGTGCGGCCGTTTCTAGCTGATAGCGTGTTTTTAACTGTTGCAGTGCTAACTTACTCATTCGCTCTCGAACCGCGGCGAGATTACCTTGAGCACCCTGCATATTAGCTGCCTGTAATTGATAGGCAGCTGAGTTCGGCTCTAGTTGCAATGCATTGCCAATCGCCTGCTGAGCCAACTGATAATTCTTTAACTGGTATGCAAGCTGGCTAATGGAATACCACCCTGAAGCAAAACGCGGAAACTCTCGGCCTAATCGCTGAGCGAAGCGTAACGCAGCGGCGGAATCGCCTCGATCGAATGCGCTCCAAAGCTCCTGCTCCAACACTTTCATATCCTTTGAATTTGACACTGCCAAATGATCCATTTATGTCTCTCGCGGTGAAAAAAAAGCCCCGGCCAAAACCGAGGCTTTTTGATTGCCAGTTTTATAACTCAACTATACCTAGAAGGTGTAGCTTGCTGATAGCCCAATTGTACGTGGCTGCATGATAAACTGACGATTGCCGTTACCATACCAGTTCTCGAAAACTCCCGTATCGTAACTCCAGTAGGCCTCGGGGAAGGCGCCGGTTACACCGGCTTCGTTGCTCAAGTTCTTACCGTACAGAGAAACCGTCCAGCTATCCGTCACTAGACTTGCCGAAGCACCCAGGATAAAGAAGCTGTCGTGGGTTTGATTCTGCAAGCTAACTTCGTTAATAAAGTTCTCTGACTCGCTTTGACCGTAGGCATTAACTCGGGCAACAAGATCCATTCCTGGGGTCAGCGCCCAACTATCTTCTAAGCTCAATGACACAACACTATCGGGCGAACTCGGGAGAACCGAACCGGCTGGCGCTACTAAACTTCCTGTCTGAGTGCTGATGAAATCTTCGTCTAGCTCAGCCTGTACGTAGGTGTAGCCAACGTGATAGCGCATGGTATCCGTTAAGTAACCTTCGACTTCAGCTTCGATACCGGTGGTGCTTGCCGCTTCACCATTCATCGCTACATAGAAGCCGTACCAAGCGGTAGTGGTGTTGAGCTGTGGTTGATCCCAATCTACATAGAACGCCGATACGGTGTAAGACATGCTATCCGAACGACCTTTAATACCAGCCTCGTAGTTAATAACGCTATCGGAATCGTAACTGCGGATTGCTTCGGCATTAGGCTCACCGAATGAATCTCCATTCGCTAGGCTTGGCACGGCGTTAGCACCGCCACGACGATAACCTTCAGAAACCGTACCATAGACCATCATGCCATCGGAGATGTCATAGCTAGCGTTCAACTTAAGTAGTACGTCAGAGTCGCTATCCGTAGACTGAGGCACCATTGGTGAAGTCCAGCCTTCCACTAGCGGGTAACCCATAATGGTGTCGTTGACACTCTCGTTATCGAACCAGCGGAAGCCACCAGTAACACGGAAACGATCGCTAAAGTTGTAGGTCACTTCACCGTAAATTGCGGTTTCTTTAAAGGAAACGTCACGGGCGTACTCGAAGTCACGCTCTGTCAGAGTTTGCCCGGTGTACCAAACGTGGGGCCAGAAGCCATCACAGGACATATCCATGGTTGCAGCACAGGATTGCTGATACTCATTCATGCCGGGGTTCCAGCTGTTTTGGAATACATGCTGGTCCTGGTCCATGTAGAACGCACCAACCAACCAGTCGATAGCACTATCACTATCATTTGAAACCAAGCGGAACTCCTGAATTAGCGCCGAGTCATCGTAACCACGCTCAGCACGCTGTGCTGGTCGAGGCCAACCGCTGTAGCCGAAGGTGTCAATCCAGTCGCGACTTGCAGCGGGATCAACTTGACCACCTGATACCCATAGACCACCGTTATCACTATCGCCGCGACCGGTGTGGTCATAGTTAGAGGTGTTGGACGTTAAAGTAGCAAAACCTAGGTCCCACTCCAGATCCAGTGAGGTCAACTCTACGTCACGCTCGCTTGGCTCCAATAGAACCTGACCCGAGTCGTACTTACCGTACTCGAAGTAGAGCGCCGAGCCTGCCGGCTGACCATTATTACCAAGCGTTACCGCTCGGCGGCCGCCCGTTTCATCACTTTGAGTTTGGTAGCTAAGCGTTGCGCTAAAGGTATCAGATAGATCCCACTTAACCGCTAACTTGGCGTAGTCGATAGAAACCCAGTCAGCATCTTCAACTTTCTCGTAGCAAGCGCCGCTGCTGATGACATCGGCGTCTGAGGCCGAGCGAGGGTCTTCACAGCCGGAACCGGTATCGACCAGTGGCTCACCATAGGAATTAGTTTGATAAGCGTTAACGTAATCTACAATACCGTCATTCTCGATACGACCTACACTGGCGCGAAGAGCTAAGCTATCGCCCATTGGGATATTCACCATCGCATCAATGTTTTGGTTATTGCCTTCCGAGCCATCGGTCACACTGTAGTCGCCCGAAATTTTTGCTTCGAAGCCTTCAGTGCTAGGCTCATTGGTAATGTAACGAACCGTACCCCCTAGGGCACCAGAACCGTAAAGAGTACCCTGCGGGCCACGAAGCACTTCAACGCGTTCAATATCCTTAAGAACAAAGTTGGCATAAAGCGGCGTGTTGTTAACATAGGTTGAAACCGTTGGTACCGCGTTTAACGCGATATCACCGTTCAGACCGTTATCAACGTTAAGACCACGAATGATAATACTGTTTACCGTACCTGAGTTGCGGTAACCGCGATCGACTACCGAGACCCCAGACATCGAGCGCAGTAGCTCAGCCTGGTCAGTAATATTCCGCGCTTCAATCTGATCGCCACTCATGGATGAAATGTTATAGGGGATGTCTTCCACGGCTTGCGCTCGTGCCGAGGCTGTTACGACCACCTCTTCTAGCATACCTGCTTCTTGAGCCGTCGCTACAGCGCTTACCCCGAGTGTTGCGACGGTAGCAATAGCTGCCGCCAACTGATTTGTTTGAAAACGATTACCAACCATGGTTATTCACTCCACTAAATATAATTCTTATCGTATTGACCTAGTACCAGCGTCATATCCCTTTGATGTTTATTTAAACTATCGAATCGCGTTTTTTACGAGTAGTACCAGTTGACCGCAATTTATGAGTCCAGTTAGCGCTTCAACTGTTTAGGTACTTCAAGCTCACCCAACGAAGACCATGCCTTTTGCTTGTCAGCGTTTGGCTGATAGCAGTCGAACACAATGGGGTTGTCTCGGAAGCTTTTGATGGTTTGCCCTAGGCCGAACATGCCGCGCTCACGCACACGGCGGACATGCTCAAGGTCCAGTTCAATAGGCATTAATTCCCTACCAATACTGGCTTGATGAAGTACCGCACCATCCGGCCCACAGAGTATTGATTGGCCAACACCTAACTCTCCTGCAGCATTCACATTCAAGAAATAACACTGGCCAATCGTGGCATTTGTTCTAGAGATCGCCAGTTCGACCTCGCGATCAATGGTGCCAGTTAGAGTGGGGCAAATAATGACTTCAGCACCTAAGTAAGTCAGATTACGTGTAACCTCTGGATACCACTGGTCGTAGCAAATGCTGACGCCAAATCGACCGACATTCGGTACATCGAAGACGACGAACTTGTCACCTGAGCTAACCCCTTTTTCATAGGGGTAGAAGGGGTAGATTTTGCGATAACGCGCAATCACTTCGCCTTCAGGGTTAATGACTGGAGCAACATTGAAAACATCCTCGCCTTCTCGCTGAAACATCGATCCAGGAACTAGCCATATAGCTAGCTCTTTAGCGAGCTCCGAATAGAATTGTTCAGTTTCACTCGGATGGTTTTCCGCGAGCTCGGGGTTAGTCCCAAAGCTGGCAAGCTCGGGCAAGATGATCATATCCACCCAAGGGAAAATGGCTTTGGTTTTTAGAATTTCTTTTTTGATTTGCCGGCGATTGTCGCCGGCTGTCAACTCAAGCTGAAGGCCCGCGATGGAGAAGTGACTCATGTACACCACCTAATAGAAAATTATCGTTTTATTGTTACTTTCTATTACAGCGGTTTAGCAAGCTAGGCGTTAGAGCCAGATAACGCTTGCGTTTTAGTCCAGTTGGTTGCCTGAAGCCGATCGTCCTCGGAAGTGGTTGCTAAGGTATCACTATTAACTAGGATGCCCTGATCAATTAATCGCCCCTGTTCGTCAAAGAGTTTGAAGACATTATCAAGCAAGACTACATGGTACCTGCCGGCTTCACCCCAAGCCCACCGAGTCCAACGGCGACACCAATAGCTGCCTTCAATCCACCACTCACCGCTATCACAATCCTCGTTCGCGTAGCCAGCTTTGCCGTTTAACTGCCCATCACTCTGAATATCTATGGCGCAGGGATCACCATAGGCTATAGGACAAAGCATCGTCTTCCCAGCTAACCGAGAAATAATCTCCTCGCCCGATAGCCGCACTCCTTGCGCATCAGCCAATGACTCCACGCGCTCCTCAGAAACCGATTCAATGAGATCTCTAAGCTGATCCACCCCTTCTCGAATACGTTCTTCGGGAATACTTGTCACCCCTAAGCGAAAATAATTTTGCCCCGCCTGCTGGTCCGCGAAGTAATCGCCAATTGGCTCAATTAATATCCCGCGCGCCGCCGCTGCTTGCGCCAAATAACCAACGTCGACATCATCAGACACTCTCAACCACAATGCAGTACCGCCCTGTGCCGGCGCTACATCTACAAAGGGCAGCAGGTAGTAGTTAACGGCGCGTCGAAGCGCAATCCATCTGCGCTCAAACTCTCGATGTAACTGATTGATAAACGAATCGTAATAACCCAATGATAAAAAGAATGCTGCGGTGCGTTGATTATTCAGTGGTGGATGCTTAACCATCAGTGAAGAAAGTCGACGTAGCGGTTTGATAACCTCCTTCGGGGCGACAATAAAGCCCAGCCTTAAGCCTGGCGCTAAAAGTTTAGACAGACCTGATACGTATATCACTCGATCTTCAGCACTCAATCCTTTTAACGAAGGATGAGGCTTGCCTAAATAATTGCTTTCCAATTCGAAGTCGACTTCAACGACCACTTGATCGTTAAGTTGAGCGCTTGCTAATAATTCATGACGCCTTGGCATACTCATCGTCACCGCCATGGGTATTTGATGACTTGGCGTGGTCATAACAATGTCGGCACGTCGCGCGGCCGGGGTAACCTGCATTCCCTCATCATCGACGTCGATGGGGATGACTCTACCACCCGAATGCTCAATCACATGACGGAACCCTGGGAAACCTGGATCTTCAACCGCAACACTAGTTGTTGAGTCAACCAGCATATTACTCAGAAGATACAGAGCTTGCTGAACGCCAACTGTGATCATTATTTCATCAGAGCTAGCCTGAATTCCTCTGCGGGGAAGGATCTTAGTACGAATTTCCTCAATCAACATAGGATCATCAGCACCGCCAGTCTCGCTGGCCCACTGCTTAATTTGACCAATCGTCAAAGCTTGGCGTGATGCTTCTCGCCACTCTTTGGCAGGATAGAGTGATTGATCAAAAACTCCATCTAAAAAAGGATAGGGAAAACGTTGCCAATTTGGCGGCGTCTCGAACTGTTTTTTGTGGACAGCCTGGCGACGGACAACTCGGGACCAGTTAGCAGACTCACGCCGCTCTGATACCAGATTGCCATCAAACCCTACTCGACCTTCAAGGAATTTAGCATTGACGAAGATACCTGAGCGCTCACGTGATACCACGTAGCCTTCATCGATGAGTTGCTCGTAGACGAGTACAATAGTATTGCGAGCTACGCTCAACTGCTCGGCCAATTTACGCGACGAGGGGAGTCGTTTACCCACGGGGAAAACACCGGAAACGATGGCTTCTACCATTTTTTGACGAATATGGGCTTGAAGGCTTAGATCCGTATTCGGATCAAGAAATATAAGTGCTGACTCCATGCATCCCTTGCTGGTGACTAATTGTTAAACATCGACAGTACCAAGGTTTCTAGCTGGGTACAATTAAGCAACGCACAAACAGCCTCTTGAGAGCTAAAGACATGCCCATAAAAGAAAACCCCAACCCGCTAGGCGGATTGGGGTTTCTTTTTAATTAAGTGCCTGGCGGTGACCTACTCTCACATGGGGAAACCCCACACTACCATCGGCGATGAAACGTTTCACTTCTG
>NZ_CANMGY010000018.1 GCF_947497555.1 uncultured Umboniibacter sp. | reverse complement strand
GCGATGGAAGAAGGTTTGCGTTTCGCAATCCGTGAAGGTGGCCGTACTGTTGGCGCCGGCGTTGTTTCTAAGATTGTAGAATAATCTTAGAGTAACGATTCTAGCGGCTCGAATTGTCGGGTCGCTGGTTTTCCTCCTTCGGGAGGGTTGCAGGCCAGTAGTTCAATTGGTAGAGCACCGGTCTCCAAAACCGGGTGTTGGGGGTTCGAGTCCCTCCTGGCCTGCCATTTTATTTTATCGATTCAGGTTTCGTATATGACAGAACAAAACGAAGCGCAAGAATCAAGTTTCGACGCCCTTAAGTGGGTTTTTGTCGTTATTTTGGTTGGAGCGGCAATTGCAACGAACGTCTATTTAGATGCATACTCTTCATGGGTTCGTTGGGGTGGTATCGCAGCGCTATCTGTTGTTGCAGCGGGTATTGCATTGCTAACTGCGAAAGGAAAGGGTTTTTTGGTGTCGCTGGCAGCTTCGCGCAGTGAACTACGCAAGGTTATTTGGCCTACGCGTAAGGAAACAAATCAAACAACCTTGATTGTCCTGGTAGTAGTTGTCATCATGGGCATCATTTTGTATTTCATTGATATGCTCCTTGGTTGGGCAATCTCTTCAATTATTAGCTAGGAGTAGACATGTCAAAGCGTTGGTACGTAGTTCATGCTTATTCTGGGTACGAGAAAAAAGTGGCGTTAGCACTTCAAGAGCGTGTTGAGCTTCTTGATATGCAGGACAGCTTCGGTGATATCTTAGTTCCTACTGAAGAAGTTGTTGAGATGCGCGCAGGTCAAAAGCGCAAGAGTGAGCGTAAGTTCTTCCCTGGATATGTACTTGTTCAGATGGAATTGTCGGATGCATCATGGCATCTTGTAAAAGAGACGCCGCGTGTTATGGGTTTCATTGGTGGTAAGGCTGATAAGCCATCGCCAATTACAGAAGCTGAAGCAAACAAGATATTGGACCGCGTTCAATCGGATGATAAGCCAAGGCCGAAGACAGTCTTTGAGCCGGGCGAAGTTGTTCGTGTTAATGATGGTCCTTTCAACGACTTCAATGGAGTTGTTGAAGAAGTTGATTATGAGAAGAGTCGCCTCAAGGTGGCCGTACTTATTTTCGGGCGTTCTACGCCAGTTGAGCTAGAATTCGGTCAGGTCGAAAAGGCCTAAGCTCAACATGCTGAATTAAGCCTGCTTTAATCGAAATGATTGAGGTGGGCTTTTTGCGCGTTAAAAAACGTGCTAAATCGCCTTGTGGCGTTAACCGGGGAGCTTAACGGCGTTTGTACCCAATAGGAGAAATGAAATGGCTAAGAAAGTTGAAGCTTATATCAAGCTACAGGTGCCAGCGGGTAAGGCTAATCCAAGTCCACCAGTTGGTCCAGCGCTAGGTCAGCGCGGTGTTAACATCATGGAGTTTTGTAAGGCGTTTAACGCAGAAACTCAAGATATGGAAGCAGGTCTTCCAATCCCTGTTGTTATCACTGTCTATGCAGATCGTTCTTTCACGTTCATCAGAAAGACGCCTCCAGCGTCAGTCTTGTTGCGTAAAGCTGCAGGTATCCAGAAAGGTTCTGGTACGCCTAACACCGTTAAAGTTGCTTCGGTAACTCGCGCGCAGTTGGAAGAAATCGCTACCACCAAGATGGCAGATCTTACCGCAGCTGATATGGATGCTGCGGTACGTACAATTGCTGGCTCTGCACGTAGTGCGGGCATCACTGTAGAGGGTCTGTAATCCATGGCTAAGCTAACTAAGCGTCAAAAGCTGATCGCCGAGAAAGTTGATAGCACTAAGCTATACAGCATTTCAGAAGCGGTTGCGCTAATTAAAGAATTAGGCACAGCTAAGTTCGAAGAGACCGTAGAGGCCGCTGTGAACTTGGGTGTCGATCCACGTAAATCCGACCAGGCTATCCGTGGTGCAACGACGTTGCCACATGGTACTGGTAAAACCGTTCGCGTTGCTGTTTTCACTCAAGGTGCAAATGCTGACGCTGCGAAAGAAGCTGGTGCTGACCTCGTAGGTATGGATGAGCTTGCTGCTGAAATTAAAGGCGGCATGATGGATTTTGACGTTGTTGTTGCATCACCGGATGCAATGCGCGTTGTTGGACAGTTGGGTCAGGTTTTAGGTCCTCGCGGCCTAATGCCAAACCCTAAGACTGGTACTGTAACTCCAGACGTAGCAACGGCTGTTGCAAACGCGAAGGCTGGTCAGGTTCGTTTCCGTGCTGATAAAGGCGGTATCGTTCATGGCGGCATCGGTCGTGTTTCATTCGACGAAGTGGCTATCAAAGAGAACCTTGAGTCGCTGCTAGCTGAGCTGAAAAAGCTTAAGCCTGCTGCTGCAAAAGGTCAGTACGTTAAGAAGATTACGCTTTCAAGCACTATGGGTCCTGGTCTAAGCCTTGACCTTGGTTCGCTAGAGGCATAATCGGCTTAAACTTTGGGGTCTGAATACATGTATTCAGGCCATCAAAGACCGTAGGTGTGCTTGCACTTAATAGCCTACGCAGATGGTGTTGTTTCCCAAACCAGTTTTAGCTGGATTTGTGTTGAGCACCGAGGTGATCTAGCAATATTGCTAGGTTTTATTCAAATCCAGGAGTGACTATATGGCTATTGGACTAGAAGGCAAGAAAGCGATTGTCGCAGAAGTCCAGCAAGCTGCAGAAAGCGCATTGTCAGCTGTGATCGCGGATTCACGCGGTGTAACAGTTGGTGATATGAACGCTTTACGCAAAGAGGCTCGTGAGAACGGCGTTTGGTTAAAAGTTGTTCGTAACACCTTGGCGCGTCGCGCTCTTCAGGGTACCGAATTCGAATGTGTTACTGACACATTGGTTGGTCCAAGTATTATTGCATTCTCTGCCGAGCACCCAGGTGCTGGCGCGCGTATTCTTAAGGAATTCGCTAAGAGTAACGATAAGCTTGAACTTAAAGGTGCTGCGTTCGAAGGTAAAGTAACGGACATCGCGTTGTTGGCAAGCTTGCCTACATACGACGAGGCTATTGCTAAGCTTATGAGCGTTATGAAAGAAGCGTCTGCGGGTAAGTTGGTTCGCACTATTGCGGCTATTCGCGATCAAAAAGAAGCAGAAGCAGCGTAATTCACGGATTTTCCGTAAGCTTTTGTTTTGTTTGTCTATTAATACGAGCAAATATGCTCACTAAATTAGGTACTGACTCATGTCTTTGACTAAAGAAGATATCATCAACGCAGTTGCAGAAATGTCTGTAACAGACGTAGTTGCTCTTATTGAAGCAATGGAAGAAAAATTCGGCGTATCAGCAGCGGCAGCAGTAGCTGTAGCTGGCGGTGCAGATGCTGGCGGCGCAGCTGCTGAGCAAACTGAATTCGACGTTGTTCTTACCGGCGCAGGCGATAAGAAAGTTAACGTAATTAAAGCCGTTCGTGGTCTTACAGGTCTTGGCCTTAAAGAAGCGAAAGGAATGGTTGACGGCGTACCGTCAACTGTTAAAGAAGGCGTATCTAAGGATGACGCAGAAGCAGCTAAAGCAGAGCTTGAAGCAGCTGGCGCATCTGTTGAACTTAAGTAATACTGAGTTCAATAAAACGCTACTCGTTAGCACCTGCTAGCGAGCGAGGCTGGCGGTTTTTACCGTCAGCCTTTTGTCGTTTAAGAAATTGCCAACCATGACGGCATTAAATTATGGAAGTCCACCGCAGCTTTAATGCGGAAATTAGGTGCACCACCCGTGCACAAAGGTTGTTTGACCTATCAACAAGGTGCAACAAGCTGGGGAACGCTGATGGCTTATTCATACACTGAGAAGAAACGCATTCGTAAAGATTTCGGTAAACTACCGGAAGCAATGGATGTGCCTTTCCTACTCTCGATTCAGCTCGATTCATACAAGAAGTTCACGCAGGATGGTGTTAATCCTGATGCGCGTCTTGATATGGGTCTTCAGGCTGCTTTCAAATCTGTTTTTCCAATCGTTAGTCATTCGGGCAGCGCAGCGCTTGAATACGTAAGTTACGTTTTGGGTGATCCAGAATTTGATGTTCAAGAATGTATTTTACGTGGCGTAACTTACGCTGTTCCGCTACGTGTTCGTGTTCGCTTGATTATCTATGATAAAGACTCTGGTAATAAGAGTATTAAGGATATCAAGGAGCAGGAAGTTTATATGGGCGAAATTCCGCTCATGACTGAAAATGGTACCTTTGTAATTAATGGTACCGAACGAGTGATTGTGTCGCAGCTTCACCGTTCACCTGGTGTTTTCTTTGATCACGACAAAGGTAAGACTCACGCTTCGGGCAAACTATTGCACTCAGCGCGTGTTATCCCATACCGTGGCTCATGGTTAGATTTCGAGTTCGATCCGAAGGATAATGTCTTCGTCCGTATCGACCGTCGCCGTAAGCTTCCGGTTACTATCCTTTTGCGTGCAATTGGTTACACCAATGAAGAGATTCTTTCTCGTTTCTTTGATACCGACACCTACAAAATCACGAAGAAGGGCTTGATGCTCAAGCTTATTCCTCAGCGTCTTCGTGGTGAAATTGCGGCGTTTGATATCATTGATCCTGACGGTAACGTCATTGCTGAAGAAGGTCGTCGTATCACGGCGCGCCATATTCGCAACATCGAGAAAAGTGGCTTAAAAGAGCTTCAGGTTCCAGTAACGTACCTAGCTGGTAAAGCATTGGCTAATGACATCATCGACAAGAAAACCGGTGAAGTGATTGTTGAGTGTAATACCTCGGTAAGTGAAGAAGTTCTTGAGCAGCTCGGCGCCGCTGGTGTTAAGACCTTTACTACGCTTTACACCAACGACCTTGACTGTGGTGACTTCATCTCTGAGACGCTTCGCATCGATACCACGCGTACCGAGCTTGAGGCGCTAGTTGAAATCTACCGCATGATGCGTCCAGGTGAGCCGCCAACGAAGGATTCTGCAGAAGGTTTGTTCCAGAATCTATTCTTCTCGCCGGAGCGCTATGATCTTTCAGCGGTTGGTCGCATGAAGTTCAACCGTCGTCTAGAGCTTGAAGGTGATGAAGGTGAAGGTACACTTTCTCCTGAAGATATCGTTCGCGTCATCGAAGAACTTATTAATATCCGTAACGGCAAGGGTGAAGTCGATGATATCGATCACCTAGGTAACCGTCGAGTTCGCTCGGTTGGTGAAATGGCCGAGAACCAATTCCGTGTTGGTTTAGTTCGCGTTGAGCGTGCGGTTAAAGAACGTCTTTCGATGGCAGAGAGCGAAGGGTTGATGCCGCAGGATCTTATTAACGCTAAGCCGGTTGCGGCAGCCGTTAAAGAGTTCTTTGGTTCAAGTCAGTTATCTCAGTTCATGGATCAAAACAATCCGTTATCTGAAATCACGCACAAGCGACGTGTATCGGCGTTAGGCCCAGGTGGTTTGACCCGTGAGCGTGCCGGCTTTGAAGTACGTGACGTTCACTCAACGCACTACGGTCGAGTTTGTCCAATCGAAACGCCGGAAGGTCCAAACATTGGTTTGATCAATTCCCTGGCGACCTATGCGCAAGCTAATCAGTATGGTTTCCTAGAGAGTCCATACCGTGTTGTTAAGAACGGTAAGGTAACCGATGAAGTGGTTTACCTATCTGCTATTGATGAAATGCGCTCGGTTATTGCGCAGGCATCGGCAACGGTTAACGCGAAGGGTGAGCTAACTGACGAGCTGGTAAACGTTCGTTACGAAAGCGAATTCACCGTTAAACCCGCTGCTGACGTTCAGTATCAAGACGTTTCGCCTAAGCAGGTTGTTTCGGTTGCAGCGTCACTGATTCCATTCCTCGAGCACGATGATGCTAACCGAGCGCTAATGGGCTCGAACATGCAGCGTCAGGCAGTGCCTACCCTGAAGGCTCAGAAGCCATTAGTTGGTACCGGTATGGAGCGTGCAGTGGCACGTGACTCAGGCGTTTGTGCCGTAGCACGTCGTGGCGGTGTGATTGATTCAGTGGACGGCGGTCGTATCGTTGTTCGTGTTGCTGATGAAGAAGTAGGTGATGATGCAGGTGTAGATATCTACAACCTGACGAAGTACACCCGTTCTAACCAGAACACCTGTATCTCTCAGCGTCCTATTGTTAATGAAGGTGATATTGTTGCTCGTGGCGACATCCTAGCTGACGGTCCTTCCGTTGACTTGGGTGAGTTGGCACTGGGTCAAAACATGCGCATCGCGTTCATGCCTTGGAACGGTTACAACTTCGAGGATTCGATCCTAGTATCGGAGCGCGTTGTTGAAGAAGATCGTTTCACTAGTATTCACATCCAAGAGTTGACCTGTGTTGCTCGTGATACCAAGTTGGGTTCAGAAGAAATTTCTGCTGATATTCCTAACGTTGGTGAAGCGGCACTATCAAAGCTAGATGAGTCGGGTATTGTTTACATTGGTGCAGAAGTTGATGCCAATGACATTCTGGTTGGTAAGGTGACGCCGAAGGGCGAAACTCAGCTAACGCCAGAAGAGAAACTACTCCGTGCCATCTTCGGCGAGAAGGCCTCTGATGTTAAGGATACCTCGCTACGTGTTCCAACCAGTACCAAAGGTACGGTTATCGATGTTCAAGTATTCACTCGTGATGGCCTAGCCAAAGACACGCGTTCGCTTGAGATCGAAAAGGACATGTTGGACGAGTACCGCAAAGATTTGAACGAAGAGTTCCGCATCGTTCAGTCGGCAACTTACGGTCGTCTAGAGAAGCAGCTAATTGGTAAGAAAGTTACCGGTGGTGCTGGTCTTAAGAAGGGTGATGAGTTAACTGCAGAACTTCTAGCTGGTCTTGAGAAAGACGAGTGGATGAAGATTCGTCTTGCAGACGACACCGCTAACGAAGCAATCGAAGCGGCTAAGACTCAGCTTGAAACAGTTCGTGCAGAACTGGACGAGCGCTTTGAAGTTAAGCAGGGCAAGATTCGCAGCGGCGATGACTTGGCTCCTGGTGTACTTAAGATTGTTAAGGTTTATCTAGCAGTTAAGCGCCGTATTCAGCCAGGTGATAAAATGGCTGGTCGTCATGGTAACAAGGGTGTTATCTCGGTAATCATGCCGGTTGAGGACATGCCTTTTGACGAGCACGGTGTACCGGTTGATATCGTATTGAACCCTCTTGGTGTTCCTTCGCGAATGAACGTTGGTCAGATTCTAGAAACTCACCTTGGCTTAGCGGCTAAAGGTCTGGGTGAAAAGATTGATCGCATGATGAAAGAGCAGCGCAAGCTTGCTGAGATTCGTGAGTTCCTCATGGAGCTATACAACACCGGTGGCGATCAGCATACCGATATCAGTGAGTTAACTGATGAAGAAGTCTTGCACATGCTGGGTAACCTGAAAGCAGGTGTGCCGATGGCAACGCGCGTATTTGATGGTGCTCGAGAGAGTGAGATCAAAGAGCTTCTTCGTCTAGCAGATCTACCTGATTCAGGTCAGATGACCTTGTTCGACGGTCGTACAGGTAATGCGTTTACACGCCCTGTTACGGTTGGCTACATGTACATGCTCAAGTTGAACCACCTTGTCGATGACAAGATGCACGCTCGTTCAACGGGATCATACAGCTTAGTTACCCAGCAGCCGCTAGGTGGTAAAGCACAGTTTGGTGGTCAGCGCTTTGGTGAGATGGAAGTGTGGGCACTTGAGGCGTACGGCGCAGCGTATACGTTGCAGGAAATGTTGACCGTTAAATCGGATGACGTTAACGGCCGTACCAAGATGTACAAAAATATTGTCGACGGCGATCACCGTATGGAACCAGGCATGCCGGAGTCTTTCAACGTATTGTTGAAGGAAATCCGCTCGCTAGGTATCGATATGGAATTGGACACAGACGACTGAGTTGAATCAGTAGGCGAGGCCATTCCGGCTTCGCCTGCGTAGTGGAGGAAATACCTTGAAAGACTTATTGAATCTACTGAAGTCACCGGGCCAAGTAGAAGAGTTTGATTCCATCCGCGTCGGCTTAGCGTCGCCAGAGATGATCCGCTCTTGGTCTTACGGTGAAGTGAAGAAGCCAGAGACTATCAACTATCGTACGTTCAAGCCTGAACGTGACGGGTTGTTCTGCGCCAAAATCTTCGGACCAGTAAAAGATTACGAGTGCTTGTGTGGTAAGTACAAGCGTCTAAAGCACCGCGGTGTTATTTGTGAGAAGTGTGGCGTTGAAGTTGCGTTGGCGAAAGTTCGCCGTGAGCGCATGGGTCACATTGAGCTTGCAGCACCTGTGGCACACATTTGGTTCCTAAAATCATTGCCGTCGCGCATTGGTTTACTGCTTGATATGACGCTTCGTGATATCGAACGTGTTCTTTACTTCGAATCTTTCGTGGTAACGAACCCGGGCATGACCACGTTAGAAGTGGGTCAGTTGCTAACTGACGAGCAGTACTTCGAAGCGATGGAAGAGTTCGGCGACGAATTCGAAGCTAAGATGGGTGCTGAAGCGATTCAGTCACTCATGTTAGACATGGATATCAAGAACGAAATCGAGCGTCTGCGCGAAGAAATTCCTGCAACCAACTCGGAAACCAAGATCAAGAAGCTTTCTAAGCGCGTTAAGTTGCTAGAGGCCCTTGACCAGTCGGGCAACCGTCCAGAGTGGATGATCCTGGAAGCACTTCCAGTTCTACCGCCGGATCTTCGCCCATTGGTTCCGCTTGATGGTGGTCGTTTCGCGACGTCTGACCTCAACGACTTATACCGTCGTGTAATCAACCGTAACAACCGTTTGAAGCGTTTGTTGGAGTTGGGTGCGCCAGATATTATTGTTCGCAACGAAAAGCGTATGCTTCAGGAATCTGTTGATGCGTTGCTAGATAATGGCCGTCGTGGACGTGCTATTACTGGTTCGAACAAGCGTCCTTTGAAGTCACTTGCTGACATGATCAAAGGTAAGCAGGGTCGTTTCCGTCAGAACTTGCTAGGTAAGCGTGTTGATTACTCAGGCCGTTCTGTAATTGTTGTTGGTCCTACACTGCGTTTGCATCAGTGTGGCCTACCGAAGAAGATGGCTCTTGAGCTTTTCAAGCCGTTCATCTACAGCAAGCTTCAAGCTCGCGGTTTAGCAACAACGATTAAATCAGCTAAGAAGATGGTTGAGCGCGAAGATGCAGTAGTATGGGATATTCTTGACGAAGTAATTCGCGAGCACCCGGTCCTGCTTAACCGTGCACCAACTCTTCACCGTCTAGGTATCCAGGCCTTCGAGCCGGTACTGATTGAAGGTAAAGCTATTCAGCTACACCCACTCGTTTGTGCAGCGTACAACGCTGACTTTGACGGTGACCAAATGGCTGTTCACGTACCGTTGACAATTGAAGCACAGCTAGAAGCTCGTGCATTGATGATGTCTACGAACAACGTATTGTCGCCAGCCAACGGCGAGCCAATCATCGTACCTTCGCAGGACGTTGTATTAGGTTTGTATTGGTTGACCCGTGACCGTGTAAACGCGATGGGTGAAGGCATGGTGTTTGAGAGTATGGCGGAAGTTTCACGCGCCTATCACTCACATCAGGTTGATCTGCAGGCGCGCGTTAAAGTACGTTTCACTGATAAAGAGACCGGCGAAAGAGAGATCGTTGACACCACGGTTGGTCGTGCGCTGTTGTTCGAAATACTACCTAAGGGTCTTTCGTTTGATCTAGTTAACAAGCCAATGGTTAAGAAAGCTATCTCGACAGTGATTGACGAGTGCTACCGTACCGTTGGCCTTAAGTCGACAGTGATCCTAGCTGACCGTCTGATGTACGCTGGATTTGAATACTCGACTAAGTCGGGCTCTTCAATTGGCGTGAACGATTTCGCAATTCCAGATGCTAAAGCGGAGCTCATTGCTCAGGCAGAAGCTGAAGTTGCGGAAATTCAAAATCAGTACGAATCTGGCTTGGTAACTCACGGCGAAAAGTACAACAAAGTTATCGATATTTGGTCTCGTACTAACGACCTCGTTGCGAAAGCAATGATGGACGGCATCGAGAATGAATTTGTGATCAACCGTGACGGTGAAGAAGAGAAGCAGCCTAGCTTCAACTCGGTCTTCATGTATGCTGACTCAGGCGCTCGAGGCTCCCCAGCCCAGATTCGTCAGTTGGCGGGTATGCGTGGATTGATGGCGCGTCCAGATGGTTCGATTATTGAGTCACCTATTACCGCTAACTTCCGTGAAGGTTTGAGCGTACTTCAGTACTTCATCTCTACTCACGGTGCTCGTAAGGGTTTGGCTGACACCGCACTTAAGACCGCAAACTCGGGTTATCTAACTCGTCGTTTGGTTGATGTGGCGCAGGATGTTGTAGTAACTGAAGCGGACTGTGGCACCACAGAAGGCCTGGTTATGGCGCCGATCATCGAAGGTGGTGACATCATCGAGTCATTGGGTAACCGTATCCTTGGTCGTGTTGTAGCCCGCGATGTAGAAGTTGACGGCGAAGTAATTCTTGCCGCTGGCACCTTGATTGATGAGGCAGAAGTTAACCTTATCGACAGCTCTAACGTTGATGAAATCATTGTTCGTAGCTCAATTACTTGTGAAGCAGAGCACGGAATCTGTGCGGCGTGTTACGGTCGTGACTTGGCTCGTGGCCATATCACTAACCCAGGCGACTCGGTAGGTGTTGTAGCAGCGCAGTCAATTGGTGAGCCGGGTACCCAGCTTACTATGCGTACGTTCCACATTGGTGGTGCGGCATCGCGTGCATCTGCTGATGATAGTATTCGCGTTAAGCAGGAAGGTTCAATTCGCCTACATAACGTTAAGTATGTAACCCGCGCTGACGGTAACCTTGTTGTGACTGCGCGTTCAGGTGAAATTGCTGTTGCCGATGAAAATGGTCGTGAGCGTGAGCGTTATAAGCTCCCTTACGGTGCTGTGTTGTCGGTAAATGAAGGTGATTCAGTTGACGGCGGTGCTCAGGTGGCGAAGTGGGATCCACACACGCACCCAATCGTCTCTGAAGTGGCGGGTAAAGTTCAGTTCAGCGGCATGGAAGAAGGCTTATCGATTCGCAGTCAGACTGATGAGATCACTGGTCTCTCAACGCGTGCTGTCATCGATGTGAACGAGCGCTCTTCAGCGGGTAAGGATCTTAAGCCTACCGTTACGCTAGTTGATGCTAAAGGTAAGGAAATTAACCTGCCTAATAGTAACGCTCCGGCGCACTATGCGTTGCCATCGAATGCTATCTTCTCGTTGAGCGATGGTGATGAGATTGGTATTGGTGATGTTGTTGCACGTATTCCTCAGGAATCGAGCGGTAACAAGGATATTACCGGTGGTCTACCTCGCGTAGCTGACTTGTTTGAAGCGCGTAAGCCGAAAGAACCGTCAATCTTGGCGGAGATATCAGGTACCGTTTCATTCGGTAAAGAAACAAAAGGCAAGCGTCGTCTTGTGATTACCCCGAACAACGGCGAGCTACTTGCCGATGGTTCTACACATTGGGAGCAGTTGATTCCTAAGCACCGTGTAATGGGCGTATTCGAAGGTGAGACGGTTGCTAAAGGTGAAGAAATTGCCGATGGCCCACCAAACCCACATGACATTCTTCGTCTGAGGGGTGTGGCGGCGCTTACCGACTATATCACTAACGAGATTCAAGAAGTTTACCGTCTACAGGGCGTTGGCATTAACGATAAGCACATTGAAGTTATCGTTCGTCAGATGCTCCGTAAAGTCGAAATCCTCGACGGTGGTGACTCTGAATACATCAAGGGTGAGCAGATCGAGTTTCAAGCGATCGTTGCCGCTAACAAGAAATTGGAAGCAGAAGGCAAAATGCCAGCCCACTTCGAGCGTCTGTTGCTCGGGATTACCAAGGCATCGTTGGCCACTGAGAGCTTTATCTCGGCGGCATCGTTCCAGGAGACAACTCGCGTCCTAACGGAAGCAGCTGTAACCGGTAAGTCCGATCGCCTTCGCGGTCTGAAGGAAAACGTTGTTGTTGGTCGTCTGATCCCTGCCGGTACTGGCCTCGCTTACCACAGTGAGCGTCGCCGTAAGCGTGCCGTTAAGGTTGAAGACACTGGTTCACTAGGCGTTTCGGCGGATGAAGTCGAAGCGGCATTGACCGAGGCCTTGAAAGGCAACTTCTAAGATGGTCGCGTTAGGAGGGGAATCCCCTCTTGACGCACTTGATCACCATCTATACAATGCGCGCTCCCTATAAATGGGAGCCGTTACTTAGTTTCTAAGTGACATTTTTAGATATTATTGAATTGGAGTAGTTTAATGGCAACGATCAACCAGTTGGTTCGTAAGCCTAGAAAGCGCAAAGTCATTAAGACTGACGTTCCTGCTTTGCAGGCATGTCCGCAGCGCCGTGGTGTATGTACTCGTGTTTACACTACTACCCCGAAGAAACCAAACTCTGCACTTCGTAAGGTTTGCCGTGTTCGTCTAACGAACGGCTTTGAAGTGACTTCCTACATTGGTGGTGAAGGTCACAACTTGCAAGAGCACAGTGTTGTGTTGATTCGTGGCGGTCGTGTAAAAGATTTGCCTGGTGTGCGTTATCACACCGTTCGAGGCACATTGGATACATCAGGTGTTAGTGATCGCCGTCAGGGCCGTTCTAAGTACGGTGCTAAGCGTCCTAAAGCGTAAGCGTTTCTAGAGAATCGAGTAAGGTCTAGGCTGGCTTACAGTCCTAGGAAAGCCTGAAGAAGAGGGTTTTATTATGCCAAGAAGACGAGTTGTCGCAAAACGCGAAATTCTACCGGATCCAAAGTTCGGTGATGTTACGCTAGCGAAATTCATCAACCACGTAATGGTTAGCGGAAAGAAGTCGCTATCAGAGCGTATTGTATATGGCGCACTTGATACTATCGCAGCAAAGTCAGAAGGCGATGCACTAGAAGTATTTAAAGAAGCGTTAGAAAACGTTGCCCCGATGGTTGAGGTTAAATCTCGCCGTGTGGGTGGTGCAACTTACCAGGTGCCGGTCGAAGTTCGCCCAGCACGACGCACAGCACTTGCTATGCGTTGGTTGGTTGAATTTGCACGTAGCCGTGGTGAGAAGTCCATGCCTGGACGTCTAGCCGGCGAAATTCTTGACGCTGCAGCACAGAAAGGTGGCGCGGTTAAGAAACGTGAAGATGTACACCGTATGGCGGAAGCCAACAAGGCGTTCTCTCACTTCCGCTTCTAAAGAAGCTGGAGTTAGAATTCTTCGCGAGATTAAGGCGGCTGTTTCGACAGCTGCCTTTTTCCCATGAAGTGCCCTAAAAAATTAGGAATTATTTGTAGTGGCTCGTAAAACCCCAATTAATCGTTACCGTAACATTGGTATTGTTGCTCACGTGGATGCTGGTAAAACAACCACCACCGAACGTGTGCTGTTCTATACTGGTTTATCTCACAAGATAGGTGAGGTACATGACGGTGCCGCAACGATGGATTGGATGGAGCAAGAGCAGGAGCGTGGTATTACGATCACCTCGGCGGCTACAACCTGCTTCTGGCGGGGAATGAATGCTCAGTTTGATGAGCATCGTATTAATATTATTGATACTCCTGGGCACGTAGACTTCACGATTGAAGTAGAGCGCTCGCTCCGTGTTCTGGATGGTGCTGTTGTTGTGTTGTGTGGCTCGTCCGGTGTACAGCCACAAACCGAAACAGTTTGGCGTCAAGCTAATAAGTATGAAGTGCCGCGCGTTGTGTTCGTCAATAAGATGGATCGTGCTGGTGCTGATTTTAATAGTGTGGTTGAGCAGCTTCGTGAACGATTAGGTGCTAATGCAGTGCCGATGCAGTTGACGATTGGTGCTGAAGATGAATTTAAAGGTGTTGTCGACCTCTTAAAGATGAAGGCAATTCTGTGGAATGAAGCTGATCAGGGAATGACCTTTGAATACGGTGACATTCCTGGCGAAATGCAGGATGAATGCGATGAAGCGCGCGAGTTCCTGATTGAAGCCGCGGCTGAGGCCAACGACGAGCTCATGGAAAAGTACCTCGAAGAGGGTGAGCTCAGTGAAACTGAGATCAAGGAAGCGATTCGCCAGCGAACTTTGGCTAATGAAATTGTTCCCGTGTTCGGCGGCTCCGCATTTAAGAATAAGGGCGTTCAAGCAGTCTTGGATGCAGTGATTGAGTACATGCCTTCGCCAACCGAAGTTAAGGCGATTGAAGGTCATTTACTCAATAAAGATGAAACAGTTGAAGCTCGTGAAGCGAAGGACGATGCGCCGTTTGCCGCACTCGCTTTCAAAATTGCGACGGATCCATTCGTTGGTACACTTACTTTCTTCCGGGTCTACTCGGGTAAGTTGGAAACCGGCACAGCCGTTTTCAATTCAGTGAAAGAAAAGCGCGAGCGAGTTGGGCGTATGGTGCAGATGCATGCGAATGATCGTCAAGAGATCACTGAGGTCTTGGCGGGAGATATCGCGGCAGCAGTAGGGTTAAAGGATGTCACCACGGGCGATACGCTGTGTGATATGAAAAAGCCTATTGTTCTTGAGCGTATGGAGTTCCCGGAGCCGGTAATTTCGGTGGCGGTTGAGCCTCGTTCCAAGCCAGATCAGGAGCGTATGGGTATTGCCTTAAGCAAGTTGGCGCAGGAAGATCCATCATTCCGTGTTAAGACTGACCCGGAGACCGGGCAGTGCATTATCTCCGGTATGGGTGAACTGCACCTTGATGTGCTAGTAGATCGCATGCGTCGCGAGTTTAATGTTGAAGCGAATATAGGTAAGCCTCAAGTTGCTTATCGCGAAGCAATTAAGAGCGCCTGTGACATCGAAGGAAAGTTTGTTCGACAGTCCGGCGGTAAAGGCCAGTATGGCCACGTAAGAATTAAGTTTGAACCGTCAGAGGAAGAGGGTTTAGAGTTTATCAACGAAATCGTTGGCGGTGTTGTTCCTCGTGAATACATTCCGGCGGTTGGTAAGGGTATCGAAGAACAAATGCAGAATGGTGTTCTTGCGGGCTACCCATTGATTGGTTTGAAGGCTACCGTATACGATGGATCGTATCACGATGTGGACTCTTCAGAGATGGCGTTTAAAATCGCTGCCGGTATGGCAACTCGTAAGTTGGCAGAAGAAGGCGATGTTATCCTGATGGAACCGGTCATGAAGGTTGAAGTGGTGACTCCAGAAGAAAATATGGGCGATGTTGTTGGTGATTTAAACCGTCGACGCGGCCTTATTTCCGGAATGGAAGAAAGCGCTTCAGGAAAGGTTGTCAATGCCGAAGTCCCTTTGGCGGAGATGTTCGGTTACGCAACCGACCTGCGTTCTGCAACCCAAGGTCGAGCGACCTATACGATGGAGTTCTCTAAGTATTCTGAGGCTCCAAGTAGCGTGGCTGATTCAGTCATCGCTAAGAATCATGTTTCTTAACTGTTAGCTATCGAGGACACTAGTCGTGGCAAAAGAAAAATTTGAACGTTCCAAGCCCCACGTAAACGTGGGCACAATCGGTCACGTTGACCATGGTAAAACAACTCTAACTGCAGC
>NZ_CANMGY010000017.1 GCF_947497555.1 uncultured Umboniibacter sp. | reverse complement strand
TCAGAATCACCGTCAGAGTCACCGTCAGAGTCACCGTCAGAGTCACCATCAGAATCACCATCAGAATCACCATCAGAGTCACCGTCAGAGTCATCATCAGAATCACCGTCAGAGTCATCATCAGAATCACCGTCAGAGTCATCATCAGAATCGTCAGATTGGTTTTGAAGCTCATTGAGCTCTGTCTGAAAGAAAGCCAGCACCTCGTCGACGAAGTTAGCAACATCTTGTGTACTAGCTAACGAGTCGTAATGGGCGATAACCTGCATAAAGTCGTCATACATCGTCTGTCCGAAGACTTCGATGAAGCCTGACTTTGCTGATACCTCCAAACCGTTCAGATCATACCCACAAACCAACGAGTAGCCGTGGTACATAAGTAATGCTGAAAAGATTGTTGGTGGTGCGTCGTCAGCGGTAACATGAACTAATTTTTGTTCACGCTCCCACTCCGTCATCACCTGCTGCAAGTCTTTTCGAACACCTGGGTAAACGCCCATCAATTGCTGTTCGATGCGAACATCTTCAACAATATTGATAAGCATGGACCGTAATCGACCAGCTCGACTTACCGTGAAATCGGTATATCGAACATGAGCCGCTTCGTGTGCTAATAGACCCCAAACTGTTTGTTTCTCAGTATTAGGGAGCCAAATGGTTTTACCGTCTGTACAGGCATTGGATTTCGAGCCTACGATAACATTGACCCCTAAGCTTTGGCCGTAATGGGCAGCGACAATGGGTAAAGCCCCAAAGACACCGCTATCAGTTCTCTTTCTCATAGTAAATTCCTAAAAAAAAGGGAATTCACCCCCAATGGAGTAAATCCCCATCGGGTTAAAAGAAGGAAGCCATTGGCGTCCAATCTGAGTTGATACGCGAATCATTCGTAGGGGTTTCCAACAAAAGATCCGGTTCGTCTGTCACTTCATTCTGGTCTAATCCTGCGACTGACTGAATAAAAGCGGTTGCCTGAGACTTGTCTGCCGAGCTGTCAGCAGCGTCGACATACTGATCGGAGAGTTTTTTATCCTGAAGTATCAGAATCAAGGCTTGCGCCTCATAAAACTCTCTACCGGCGATCTCTTGCCCATTAAAGGTTTGAGATAGCCGAGCTAACAAGTCATCCATTACATCCTCTAAATGCGCGAACTTCGGCGCAATAAAGGAAAGACCTCTGAGCTTATCTAACAGCGCAGTTAACGGTCCCAAACTTTTATTTGTCACGCGTAATGAGTTCTTACCGCAGAATCGCTCAAGGTAAAACTTGGTTGCGATGTCTACGATTTGAGACTCGAGGCGATGACTTAAGGTTTGTGTAACACGGTCATTTAAGCTTTTGGCGGCCTCCTCCCCTACCGGGTCAACTTTAAACGAGTCGATCGTTAGATCGAATTTTCGTTCAAGCTGAGCGAGTGTGGGTCTAGCTGCCTTAGCCGACGCTTTGATTTCAGGGTGTTGCTCGAGCCAAGCATCTGAAGATGCCTCGTAGTGGTTCAAAAAAGATAATTTCTCTTGTTCGAACTCTTGACGAATGACTGCGAGCTTATCCTCAATCTCCGGTAACCGATCAATAGGAATTGCCCAACCATTTAGGAAGGTAAAACCAACCGAGTCGGCTAATCGACGAGCGCGTTGTTTAAGCTTGAGTAGCGCGTTAAGTGATTTGGGGTCAACTAACTTCTTTTGACCTAAAGCTGCTGCCTCTTTAGAAGGCAACTTGCCACCTTCACCTAAACGTACATCGGACTCTTCAAGCTTTGACTGACCACTCCAAAGAGTGAAGTCAACGTTGATGATCGCAATGCGACCTAGATTATTAATTTGCATAGGAATGCTCCAAAAAAAGACGGAGCACTCCCCTATAGGGTCATGCCCCATAGGGTTTAATTAATAGTTTGCTAAGCAAACAATTGAAATCTTCGTTATTTATACAGACGAAGGTATCTGTCTTACGCTAAGCGCAAAGTAAGTCACTCTCAACGTGACGGAGGGCAATTTGCTTTACGCACAGGCATAGGGATAAGCTCGATAGGCGTCAAAAACAACGGCGCTATCGACGTATGGATAGAAGTGATGTGTTTAAAACTTCAGTAACAACTGGAGTGCCAGCGCTAAGCTGGGCTATTAGATACTAAGTTATTTCAACTGCCTCAGTTAGCAGCGCTGACCTAATGGTCATTAATCAAGATTAGCAAGTGGTGGAATACAGGTCAACACAATGCAAAAAAAAGTGTCGTGGCACGAGGCCACGGTACACTTTACTGGTTAAAAGAATGGGTCAGGTTCAATATTCATCGAATCGCAAGCGGAACTAAATGACGATGACATTGCGTTGTTGCGCTCAGTCTCATCACTTCGCGAAGACGATGACGTTGAAACTCGCTCAAAGCTCGTAAACGATTGCGTAACCGACGAATCGTATACGACATCGTTGAGCACTTCAGTATCGGTCAGATCCGTCACCTCGCCACAATAGACATAGCCTTTACTAAGCTTCTGACGAATCTTTTTGGTGATGTCATCGGGTGAGTGATTGGCGCGCTTGGTTTGCCATGACGAACGCGGCCTAGACAAGACCTTCGACGTAGCACCCCAGAACGAGCCATCTGAACCAATAGTCCAAAGCTTATCTGAACCATCTTTTTGGCAACGGAAAATCGAGTAACTATCCATGTCACCTCCTAATGCAACACCAAGGCGCCGCTTCTCACATGAATATCAATGAAAAACGAATCGCGCTTTGTGGCGTTTACACTTTTAGTTAACAGTGAATGAATAGCCGATTGCTCGCCCGATGAAAGACGATTAATCGATACGGTCGTTGATTGATTCGGTGAATCAATAATGACGCGCTTAACCAATTGCTGCTGGACTTCTATCGAGAAGCTTTCAGCGTTTCTATCGGACATTGCCGACAGCAGTAGATTGAGTGAACTCATAGGAATATTCCTTGTAATCTATGAGCGGCCACCCGCCTGAGCAGATGGACCGCTCAGGGTTAAATAAGACCTTCTTCCGCGAAGGAAAATACGTCTCTACTGGTAATAATAAAGTGATCAAGGACCCGAACATCAAGGAGATTGCAAACCTCAATAACGAGCTGAGTGAACCGCTGATCAGCGTCGCTCGGTTCGATTGACCCACTTGGATGGTTGTGGAATAAGCATAATGCATTGGCTCGGGGATACTTGAGTAATAGCGTTCTGGCTATTTCTTTTGGGTACACCGTGCAGCGATCAATTGTGCCTGTAGCGAGCGTCTCAATACCTAAAACGTTATTGGCATTGGAGAGCACTAACATGCCCATCACTTCAATATCACTATCACCGAGCTCAATGCGAAGAAAGTCTTTCGCATCGCTAGGCGATTGGATGTGTCGACCTGGTTGAAAACGGTTAGCCATAATGGTCTTTGCTTGATCCACAATGGCATCGTTCACTTCCTCACTCTGCAAATCTAATGACGACAGAGCTGAATGGGCCGGCTTTTCGACGACTGTAAACATAGTAGTAGTCCTAAATTAGTGGGACTACTACCCGAAGGGTAAATAGCCCCTTTGGGTTCATATCGTAGCTCTATAACAGAGCGGTTAGTTGCTGAGATAAGTGTCAGCTCACTATTGCCGCAAGGACAAATTCTGTACCTACATCGTGCTTGCTAAGCATTCAAAACGAACACTTAGGAAGCACAACGCAAAGCGTCGTGTTCCAGTGAGTTAAAAGAACGAATCGGATTCTCGGAAGCAGTCAATGTTCTCATAGACGGCAACTAAATCTTCATCACACACACGTTTGGGCATATCTCGACCCGTCGAGCGTATTAACACACTCTCTGAGCCAGGTTTACGATGCGCTTCAAGCTCATCGTCCGTAACCGTAATGCCTTTCGCTTCAAGCAACGCTGAATAATCAACATTGCCCGGTCGAAAACTTCGAGTTACGGCTACGCCTAACGCGTCGGCAGTCAGAAACTCACCCATCTCTGATACTGCGTCCTGTGCTAGTAGCTTCTTGCGAACCTCTAGCATTTCAATTTGACCTTTTAGCTCTTTAATTTGAGCCGCTGTGTCAGCCAACGTCCAACTTGTTCTTGACCATCGAGTCGCTTGCGCTTCATCTTCAGGATAAAAAACATCTCGTTGAGCATCTTTTTTAGGCTGTTTGTTATTAATAAGCTTCTTTTGAAACTCATCAATCGCTTTCAATAACTTGGTGAGATCTTGCTCATTCGCTTCAATTTTAAAACAAACAAACTGGTCCCCAAAGTTAGGTCCTGCTACAAACAAATACCCATGGTCAGCTTCGGCTACATACATCTGGCATAACACCTGCCAGTAGTAAAGTTGGTACACTTCACTTTCTGTACGCTCCGATTCAACCAGATCAAATTGCTTTTGTGAAACCGACTTAAGTTCCACAGGGATATTCCCATCGATTGTTAGACCATCAAACGATGCTCTCACATACGTCCTTTCGTCACTTTCAGCGCAAGGCGCTAACAGTGGGCCGCAATCGAGGTAATTTTCAGCCATCACCCGAACGGTATCCTCCATCTTTACGCCGCGTTGGACGTTTGGATTTTTGGATAAATCTTCCGGTTTAGCTTTTCCCTTTTTTTCCATCCAGAGGCGCCAAATGGTTTTGTGCGGGTTAGCATCGACCAAAATCGACACTTCACTCGCACTAATCCCACCCTGCCGCCATTCCAGCCACTCCGCGGAGCGCTGGGCATAGTCGACAAGTT
This sequence comes from uncultured Umboniibacter sp., assembly GCF_947497555.1. Taxonomy (NCBI): domain Bacteria; kingdom Pseudomonadati; phylum Pseudomonadota; class Gammaproteobacteria; order Cellvibrionales; family Cellvibrionaceae; genus Umboniibacter; species uncultured Umboniibacter sp. The sequence goes on along the minus strand of NZ_CANMGY010000017.1, from coordinate 12,626 downwards.
TCATGGCTAAGCTCCTTCGAAGGCTTTATCGAGTCGCGGGATAAAGAAGGCTTTTGCTTCATCACCAAAACGATCAGCGATTAGCTCAATACCTTGATTTTTCCCATTCGTTGCAACGCAACGCTCGATGACTGCATCACAGAAGCTCAAGAACTCCTTATCCGCGCCAAACTTCGCCTCTAGCTCTGCCGGTGAGGGCAATGCTATTGGTTTAGGTGCTTCAATGTGAACGTCCTCATAGTTGTTGTCAGACAACTGTATGGCGTTCATCAAAGCCGTGTTGGAGACGAAAGAATTAACACAACCACCACCAGCGATTAATCGCTTGAGCGCCGATTTGCGAATCATGTCCTGCTCCCACTTGTCAGCATTCCACGGAGAGTATCCGCTTCCTGAGCCATGTGAACAGGCCTTGATACGAGCGATGGTTTCCTTGGGTAAGAATTCCACCATCTCTTGACCATTAGCTAGAATGGCCACCGCGTAAGCGCCACGAAGTTCCCCGCGTTTTTCAACAAACGGATCAAATTCATGAATCGGTCGTTGTGTCCGTCCAAGCGGCGTAAAAGTATCCCCCGCAAAAACGACTTCGGCCCAACAGTTTACTAACCCACTGTTTTTAGCAGCGAGATGAACGTAGCCCTGGTAACCAGGATCGACAATCCATCGGCCGTCTCGTGGTATGAGATAGGCCTGGCGTAAACTTGGATTTAATGACAAACCCATTGATGCTGCACTGACGTAAGCACTAGCTATGGATGATGGCTCCTTACGGAACGCATTGGTCGCAAAGCCGGCCCTATTTTTTTCCTTAGCTAGGGCTTTCTTAACTTGATCGAGTGCAAACACGACCTCTGATTGATGATTAAGCCCGTTTAACGAACCTGCATTATCATAAGCGGTGGCTACATTCAGTAGCGTGCGCTTAATTTCGTCGTACACATTATTCATAGATAAACTCCTCGGACGAGCCTCTCCTCCTAACGGAAGAAAAACCCGTCAGGGTTAAAGGAAAAGGCTCCGAGGGAGCCTTTATTGATCAGTCATGTTAATTATAGCTAACGAATGTCACTCCTAAAACGGAATGTCTTCATTGCTAAAATCATGCCCTGATGGAGCAGCTTGAGGCTGATTACCTTGAGGCTGTTGAGCCTGGTAACCACCTTGCTGCGGCGGTTGGTACGCACCTTGAGGCTGTTGAGCCTGTTGGTAGCCACCTTGCTGTTGAGCTTGCTGCGGCTGCTGGTATCCACCTTGAGGCTGTTGAGCCTGTTGGTAGTCACCTTGTTGCTGCGCGGATTGGGCTTGTGGTTTAGCGAGTAATTGCGCTGATTCAACCAAAATAGAAACTTTAGAGCGTTTCTGCCCGTCTTTTTCCCATTTCTCTTGTTTCAACTGACCCTTCACAGAGACCAGAGCGCCCTTGCCATGACTGATAAGTTTATCAGCCATCATGCCAAAGGCAGCAATATCAAACCAATGTGTGGTTTCAACAAACTCGTTATTCACCTTGCGGTGCTCGCGAGTCGCGATTGACACATTAGCAATTTGAGTACCGTTGTGGTTACTAACGGCAATCTCACCCAAACGGCCAACTAAGGCCACCATATTTAAATCAGACATAATTTGTTCCTATAAATAAAAGATATGGCCACCCCTAAAGGAGCGACCCTTTAGGGTTAAAAGAATGCGACGTTCGGCGTAAACTCAATTCGTTCAAATTGATACGACGGCGACAACATTCTCAGTTGGTGCTTGGTTTCCTTCGTCATTGTGAGCTGAGCTGACCTAAACAAAGCGTAAGCATCATCTTCACAGCTGATTGGAGGAAACGGTTTTTCATCTAGAATGAAAGACAGAAAAGACTGCCCATCATGACTAGATAAATGAGTTAACAATAAGGCACCTAAAAAGCGTGCTTTATCATCGTGGAGACATCCCGTTAACAGGCCAGATGGGTCAATCGACATTGCGGCGACAGGGAGCGAAAACCCCAAGACGTCGCAGTAAGATTGAAAGACATCGGTGTTAAAGCGACCTTGAAAGAGAATATCCATTTAATCTACCCACAAACCGCCGAAGTGAGACTCACAAATCTTGTGAATCGCGACGGCATCGACATCGGGGATCATGCCTGTTAACACTTTTTCAAGTGCCATTTTGGGCGGTGATACCGATGTGCCTGTTTTGCGAACAGATGCTTGAATACGAAACGACTCCTTTGCCCAGAGCTTGAGCTTAGGGGTAGTGATCGTGGCAGATAGCGCTTCTGCTGAATCAGAAAGAAAACGCTTTCGAACAGAGTTAGCACACGTAACAAACGTACTCAGTGTCGACTCATGCGTTGAATCAAGGCCCAGATAATCCGTGAGCATTTTGACTTCAACATCGTTCGGTAAGTAATCTACCTCGACGCCAATGAATCGATCCAAAAACGCAAGGTTCTGCGTCTTAACACCACGATAAAGTCCCGTGTCATCACCATACCCTTTCGAGTTACCGGTAATCACGACACGAAATTTAGGATGGGGTTTGATCCATTCGTTCGTCGCTTCGATGAAGAGACCACTACCTCGAATCACATCATTCAAACCCGCTAACTCGTTAGGGTCGGCGTAGTCGAATTCGTTGATCACAAGGATGCGACCTTCTTTCATTGCAAGTGGCAGTGGACCGTAGCGAAACTTCGTCACAGGTGGAGCACCCGGATCGGTTTGCACAAGTCCCCAGGAACCAACGAGATCTTCAAACAAAAAATTGCCTGAAGCCGTGATACCTGTTGTCGGCCAATTGAGTCGAGCTGCCATCTGAGCGATACCCGAACTTTTGCCAGTCCCCGTTGGACCAGTGATCATTAGACCAAATGGACCGGGTTCTTGAAGCCAGGTAAATACATCGCTGACAAACGAAGCCTCAAAATAATGAAGCTCCTTCTGCGGGATAGCATGGGCGGTAGATTCCTCTACATTCAACACAGGAAATTTAACGCCTGCTGGAAAAGGATTGCCGAAGCGATCTTTGTCCAAGTTGAACTCTGCCTTAACATCAATCGTATTGATTGCATTCATAGTTGTAGTCTCTCTGATTGTGAAAAAAAGATGAGACTACACCCAATGGGAGTGGTCCCATCGGGGGTTAGATGCTGAGATATTTGAGATTTCTTCAGCTAGAAATATGTGTCGAAGACACAATCTCTCGATGTCTGTTAAGACAGCAATGGATTGCATACTCAAAAAAAGAAAAGGGTGAGTGGGCGGCTAACCCACTCACGCCGATTACGCTAGTAAATGCCGATCTTGTTAAGTGTATTCATAACAGGACGAGACAATACGTAAGCCGCTGGGACACAAGCACAAACAATTAAAAGACTCATAACACTACTCCTTAAGATTAAGTTTTGTGGAGTTGGACGCTCCCCGAAACACACTGAACAATGTGCTTTGGTGGAGCATCCAACAGGAGTCCAATGCCTTTAAAAAAAAGGCCAAGGGTTCAAATGAACCCTTGAAAAGATGTGCTTAAGTAAGACCTAAGCGACGTGTGGTTTTGATAACTGGCATTGCAAAACAAAAACCAGAAATCGTGCACACAATAATTACGCCTAACATAGTTAACTCTCCAAAAAAAAGGGAGCTAACTCCCAAGAGGGAATAACTCCCTAATGGGTAAATCGAAGTCTGCGACGACTTCGTGATTAAAAAGATCTATCTAAGCAGCAGCGCGAGGCAACTCATGTTCATCAGAACACGAATCAAACTCGTCATTGAGTGCAGTAGCATCTCGTTCGTCAGGAGTGACGTAAAAGATACCGCGATTAAGTTGCTTTCGTTTGAAAGCAGGTTCATCGGATAGATCAGTAAGTTCACTGTGAAAACCACTTACCGGAAGAATCTCTAAACTCGGAGCGTCCAACACCGAATCAAAAGAAGTAGAACCGGTACGCAAGCGCGTAACCAGACCAGTCGCGAAAGACTGTAAACTGGCCATAACGCCGAGAGCTTTAAGCCCTTTAGAAACTAGAATGCCAAAGGCAATTACCAGACCAATAGTGAAGCCAATAATTACGCCAAAGAAAACAAGTTCAGTGATTAAATATGCCATGTGAAAATCCTCATAAAATGAGGATAGACACCCCTAAAGGAAGCCACCCTCTAGGTCAGTGATGCTCGAAAAGAGCGATTAGAAGCAACAAACGTTGCTTGAGTGGCAAGAAGCCAGCTAATAAAAATTAGCGATTAGATGCTGAGATATTTGAGATTTCTTCAGCTAGAAATATGTGTCGAAGACACAATGAGTTATTACCCTATAAGGAGTAAAAATTCGATGCACCCTCGGGGGTCGTTTCTAGGGGGTAAGATTATGCGTTTCGTATAGACGGCATAATATAGCCGATTGACGCCCTTTAGTTAAAGGAGCCATCCAAAGCGCGTTTGCTTTGGTTCGACTTGTTATCGATTCGATCAATGATCGTAGTAGTGCCTAAGCACAGCGCGTAGCGCGATTTGATGCTGAACGTACAGCTTGTTTTGTTACGACAAGGTAAGTTGCCTATCCAAAAGACTAACAACGGTGTTTTGATGCGTCAAGTTTTTTTCTTAACTCTGCCCCTATTGGGCAGAGTCAGCGCGATACCCGATAAAAATCATTGGTAATCTTTAAGCACTAAAAAGGAGAAAGCTTATGGGTACCACTACTGAAAACAGTGTTCTTATTGAAGAGTTTGAGAGCGAAAACAACGAGATTTACCGTGCCAAACCTCAGATGACACTGCATCTTACCTTCTTGTCACGGGCGGTACAGCAACACTTAAAGCGAGAAGCTTCAATCGTTTCGCAAAGCATGTACCAGGTGCAGGTGACGTTACAGCATCTTTGTAAATATGATGAAGGTAAAATAATCGACGAAGCCGTCGACAAGATGTTTAAAGAGCTTGAGGATGCGATGCATGAAGAACAGGCGCAACTCGAGCCAATACTCAAGCAAAGTGGGATAAATGCTCATGACGTCGGATCGGCGGAACCAAGATCGTACAAAATGACGGTCACCTCACAGGGATTGAACCGTTGGTTGATGATGCTTCAGGCCGTTGATCATCATGTACAAATCGTGGAAACACTTTGGTTGGTGGGTAAGATCGGCTCCACGGAGCGAGCTATGCTTATTTCTAATTGGCGTAAACACTTGAATCGCTTCAAGCGAGCTATCCAGAATTTAAGTGCTCGATCATACAGCAAGCTCAAGGCTAGCGAGTCGGAACAAGATGACCAGAAGGCTTCAAAAACCCCCGCGAAGCAACCTGCAAAGGCAAAGGCAAAAAAGACCACCAGCGCCAAGCCAAAGGCGAAGGAAGTCGGCACAAGCCAAGCAGTCGCCTCAGCGAAGGCTAAAACCACGAAGAAGAAGAAAACCGCTGTTGAGGTCCCCTCCCCCAGCACCGCAGTTGCTTAACACTGCAAACCATTCCCATCTTTGCCCCTGTTGTCGGGGCTTTTTTTTGTCTTTTTACTGGAGGTTGAAGCAGTTGCATTATCAGCGAATCATGGGAAACTAATTATAAATCAAGTTAAGGAGAACACGAACATGAACACTTTTAAATTGCTTGTAGCAGGCGTGACGCTATCCCTGACCGTGGGTTGTACTCTGAGCCCAAAGGAGCCAGGTGTGTATATCGAAGATCATTACACCTACGACCCTTCGAAAAGCGAGGCGCTGAATGTCTGGCATCGCGCTGGCATGAGCGTGGAGCTACATGATGTCGAATTGCCTGAAGGGACAGTGATTGACTCATCTTTCTGGGATTCAGGAACCGGTACGATTGCCGGAGCTGCTTTAGTCGGTAATACGGCGTCAATGGCTGGGTTATCGGGCGGGTTGTTTGCCGCCACCGATATTATCGGCGGCGCGTTAGTCCATACCGTTGCAGAGCGTAATCGGGTGATCTTTTGGATGCCCAAAGAGGAAGGTGAGACGGAACTGGAAGCAAGAAAAAGGCTGACGGCATCATTTGAAGTTGCAGCAGTTAGCGCATACGAGCGCATGGGTTTTGAAATAAGGGGAAGTGTAACGGTAGCTCAGTTAAACGTGTTAACAGCAGGCGCGGTAGCGTATGGTAATGGGGACTGTGAACTTGATAACCGCTGCATGAGCACGCTGCTCGTTTACCCGCTAGACTTCAACGACAAGCTGTGGATCGAGACAGCCTCTACTCAAACTGAGTTTAGTCGATTTGACATTGATTCGAGCCAAAACGGTTTTATCAATGATCGTGGTTACTCGCAGCTCGATCTTTTGGTTGAAATTTCAAAGGGTATGCCTGAGTGGTTTCACATGTATATCGCTCCGCGTCGACTCATTATTGATGAGGAGGGAAACTACAATGAAATCCCCTTCATGATTAATCAGGGTAATATCAATCTCTTCGTCAAACCCCAGTAAGGGTTGTTTAATTAGGGATAAGCTGCTTCGGCAGCTTTTTTTTGGTTGCTAGCTTGTGAAGCGACCGAGGATTTAGAATCGATCGTTCACGAGCTTGCCTACTCCCCTCAGCCGTCGCCATCGCCGCAAGTGCTACATCCCTCGACGTCCGTTTCGGTGTTCTCCCTCGCCTCTTCTCTGGCTTCATCGACATCGAAGCCCTCGAGCCGTTGCTGGGCTCGAGTAGCCGCATCAGGTCGCTCACCACTGTCGTCGAAGAACACATCGTTATACATCGAACCCGTACCCGATAGCATGTCGAAGTTAATGTCATCGGCCGTCATCTCGGGGTTCAAACCGTACTTGGTCAGCATTGCCGTCCACTCGCTCAAATCAATTTGTGACCAATCCAGATTTTGAAGCTCGGTAGTGGTGAGCCCTGGGCACGACGGATTCTTCAGGTCTGGCGTCACGCCATTGATTGCCATGACCTGCTCATTGACGATCCGAGCGAGTGGCGAGTTGTAACAGCAGTAGCTCTGCGCCTTCTCAACGCAGGTGATACCGAGTAGGTCCTCCTTCGCGCAATAGGAACCTAAGTACGTACAGCTATCCGCCGCCCGTTTACCTGCTAGCGCGAATTCATTTTCTTTACATTGATGTATTAGACTTATAATCATAACGGCGACGTTATAAATTGTATATACAAGCATTATCACGGACATCGCGGCCATGATATTCGCGGCGACTTGCGCGCCGACATCGGTGGCGAGACCTTCTGCTGCATTACCGCCTACATCGCCGATCAACTCCTCTCCAAGCTTTTCCGTCCCCGCATCAGCGGCCGCTGAGCCGGCGGCATTGGTCGCTCCTTCCACCATCAAGTTAATAAAGTCAGCAATCGTCTCCTCAATAAACGTCATGAGCGCTTCCACCGCGCCATTGACGACATCGGTAACTGGAGCGAAAAACTCGGACACGGTGCCAGTCATGCTTTCAATGTGCGTGACAAACGGTGATGACACATTACTAAACATCGTCGTAGTCGACGTCGATAGTTGCTGGAAGGCACCAACAGTGTCGCTTAATCCGCCAACGAGCTGCGTTGATTCCAGTGCCATAATGGAGGCATTGGCTTTGGCGAGTGCCATGCCTGCAATGATGAGACCCATCGGGTCGCCGTTACTCGGCACATCACAGCAATCTTGGATACCAAAGGCATAGATCGAACACTGTGACCCTTCACCCTTAAAGACTTCACATTCCATCTGATCGGTGCCAGGTAGCGGCTCACAGCCCATGTCGATGCCCATGAATTGCATGGTATGGGTAAGCTCTTGAACGCGATTGAAGGAATCGCTCTGAGTCTTCTTAACGTCGATACAATCTGCACCCATACACTGAATCGGACCTTCACAGGTGTATTCGGTCTCAGATTCAATATCGGGAACATCAATCCACTCACCGCAGTTGTACGTCAACTCCGTTGCGTAGCAAACGCCATCGGTGCCGCGAGCACCTTCTACGCAGGTTTCACCCACATAGTCGCAGGCATCATTAGCCGATAATTCAGCACAGCCAGCATCGACAACATCTTCATCTGACTCACCACAAACCTCGACCCCATTGGCATCGGTAAAGCACCACGACCCCTTGTAGAAATCAGCATCATTAATGACATTGATTTTCTTACAGAACGGGGTTAGTTCCATGCCGTCCGGTATGGGATGGTTGAAGTAGCCTTCGCAGACGGTGACGCCGGCTTCTGGCAAGAACATACAGTCGCCCGTAGGGGTCGGCACGAAGGATTCTGGGGACACCTGATTATTATAAAGTGAACCGCCACCAACAGGATTGTTCATTGCCTTCATTAGATGGACGGGGGTTGAGCTATCGTCGACATCGCCAGTCAGCTGAGGGGCCGATCGAGCTTGCTTGATGACAAGTGTATTGTCTGAGGTATCTTCTTCCTCTTCTTCCTCTTGAGTTCCCGTCCCCGTCGAGGTGGAATCAGCTTGGCAATAGGCCACGGCGGGTAAAGATTGGGTGTATGACTTTTCACACAATCCGCTGGAGTTGTTGAGGGTGAAGCCCTGATTACAGTATGACTGATTCACCTGCTCTTCCGCGGGGTATTCAACCAAATCATAGCGCTCACAGTCTGATCCGCTATCACTCCAACCCTCGCCGGTAAGGCAGAAATATTCCGTCGTCGCGGTCGCTGCACGGGACTGCGAGTTAATTTGATAGCACGCCGCCGGAGAGATTGACTCATCGAGGGTCCAGCCTTCATAACACCAGTAATCCACCGTAACGACTGAGGAGGGTTCAACTCGCTCGACATCCTTCTCGCAATGGGTGCCGGTATCATTCCAGGTTGGATCAGGACAATCATTATTGATCTTCGCCGTTGCTGGCTGTGAAATCTCGACATCGCCGAAGCAAGTCGGCGGATTGGTGGAGGAGTTTAGATTCCAGCCAGATTTAGCGCAGGAGTAATTCACATTAGTAACGATCGGTGCATGAATTACTTCTCGAGTTCGCTCACAGCGAGATCCTGTGTCTGAGAATCCTTGCGGGCATGAATAGGCGGTGTTCAAGATGGCCGGCAACGTCGCTGAATTATCAACGAAGCAGAATTCACCATCGAGCGTTTTCCCATCAGGGCAGCTATACGTCGTACCGACTTGTATCGGTTGTTCGACAAACGTTTGTTTCTGGTAGCAGTCTGATCCGGTGTCGGTAAAGCCCTGCTCGCAGTAGTCTTCTTGACGCTCTTGAATCGGCTTTTCATCAACGTAACTACCGAAACATCTAGGCGGATTAGAAGCGCTATTCAGCGCAAAACCAGCGGCGCAGGAATAGGACACACTGACGACAGTAGAAGGAATTGTGGTCATATAAGTGTGTTCGCACTGGCTACTTCCGATAACAAAAGGGTCACTACACACGTTGGTTTCATTAATATCCGCTGTGATGGATTCGGTTTCAACGCGGTGACAAAACGGTGGATTAGCGCCGTCTTTCTGCCATCCGGTCGGACAACCAAACGTGACATCAAGGACGATTGAAGGTTGAATTTGAGGCACCTGTCGTTCGCAACCGGCATCAGCTTTCGTCCATCCTGATTCGCAACTATAGACGATGGTTTCTTCGAACGGAGTAGACTCCATTGCCGAGCGATAGCAGACATTATCGGAGGAGTTCAACGAGTAGGTATCGGGGCAACGGTACACGGTTTTGAGTACCGTGGACGGTTCTTGGACAACCCGTGATTGAGAGCAATTAATCCCCGTATCACTCCAGCCATCCAAACACAGGTTTTGCTGATCTATGCTCGCATTGATGACGACATCGGTGTCACGATAGCACTGGTCATCATCGAGTGAGAATCCCGAGGAGCAGCTATATTCGAACCGAGCGATGATTGGGTCGCTGGTTTGGAGTTCACCACGGACGCAGCGAGCTCCGTTATTTGTCCAATCTGCGGGGCAGGATTTTTCGTTCACAACGGTCGCGGGTTTACGTTGCTCGATCGTACGTGTACAGGTGGTACCGGAGGCGAACTCCCACCCTGCATCACACAAATAACTCGGCGATTTAGTTTCTGTAAAACCGGACTCACAGCGGTCGTTTTGATCATTCCAAACGAAGCCCGGATCACAACTGCGGGTCGCCGGGAGCTCATCTTGAACCACTCTGATACATGAACCAGCGTCGTTGTAGGTATAACCACCCGATGGGCAGGAGTGGTAAATTTCAGTGTAATCCGTCACCTCGCGAGTACAGCGCGTTTGGTCGGAAGACAGACTATAATCAATAGAGCATGATGGTACCGGCTCTTGGGTTTCAGTGACGACGCTTTCGCAAAGTGAGTTAGAGGAATTGTAATTCGAGCCAGGCTGACAAGACCTGACAGGTGCTTCTTTCTCAGAAACCACTTTAAAACAGGTTTGACGGGCAGGGTCGAAAATCATACCAGTCTCGCAGATGCGAGTAGACGGCTGCTCTTCTTTCACAACGCGATAGCATTGATTACCGTTCCAGAGCCAATTTTCAAGGCATTGTGGGATGGCTGGCTTAGCTTCTGTAGTCGACTGCTCACACTGAAGCGACGAATTGCTCCAATTAAAACCGACAGAACAGGTTCGAGTCGCAGGCTCGCTCTCCCTGAGAATGCGTTGACAGAAGTTGGAGGCATTAAGAACGTAATCTCCATTACAGGTTAGGTTCGGAGCCTGGCTTTGCTCGATAATTCTGCGGCAGGTGGAGCCGTCATAGGTGAATAAATCGCTACATTGAACCTGTGCAGGAACCTCTTCGAGGGTGCTCTTTTGACAAACGCCATTAGCGTGCGAGTAGGTATACCCAGGGGTAGTACAGGTTGGTGAAGCAGGAAGCGTTAATTCTCGAGTGCGTTGGCAAAGATTTTGGGTCGGTTCGTAATCCCATCCGGTTTGGCAAACCGGGGTAGCAGATTGCACTTCCGGGATATTGCGCTCACACTGGCCGGTGGTGGCATTTAGCGTGAACGAAACAGGACAACTAGCGATCGCATCCACCGTTGATTCGATGGTTTTTCGACAGACCGAACTGGAGGGATTCCAGGTATAATCTTCCTGGCAAGCCGGGGTTGCCGGTTGAGTTTCTTCGGTGATTTTGCGGCAAGTATTCGAGTCAGATTGGTAGCTCCATCCGTCATCGCAAACCGCGGTTGCAGGCAAAGTCTGAGTACGGGTGCGACTACAGGAAGCCTCGCCAGTGAGCGAGAATCCGATAGGACAATCAACGGAAGGATCGCCGGTTTCAAGGGTCGTCTTGGAACAGGTGCTGGCATCTGGAGATAGGTCATAGCCATCGTCACAAAGTGGTGACGCTGGGATTTCTTGATCCCATGTCTTTTGGCAAATCGACCCATTCCAGTTGTACTGAGCGGGGCAAGATCGCGTGGCGGTGATACTTTCCTCAGTAGTGTTACTGCATTGTTGGATCTCTGGGTCCCAGATAAATTGGCTGGCGCAGGAGCGCGTAGCGGAAATTTGCTCTTCCCAGCTCTTTGAGCAGGTGTTGGCAGACGAATCCCAATCAAAGGTAGCCGGGCAAGTGCGGTTGGCCGGCTCTTGCTCTTCCCACGTCTTAAAGCAGGTTGAACCATTCCAGGCAAAGGAATCAGCACAACTCCTCGTTGCGCTAATCGACTCTACGCGGCTTCTTCGGCAGGTCTTAGACGAAATGTGGTATGAAAATTCAGCGGCACATACTGGTGTCGCTTGGACCGATTCTTGCGTAATTCGCTGACAAACTTGAGTTGCGTCATCGAAGGAATAACCGAGTTGGCAAACGACGATGGCGGGCTCATACTCCATACGAGTTCGACGACAGGTCTGAGTGCCAGAATTCCAGTCAAAACCGGCTTCGCACACGGGTATTGCTGGTTGGTTGTCGACGACTGTTCGTTCACACAGTCCGTCAGAATTGAGGTCAAATCCATTGCGACAACTGCGGTCGGCATCGGTTATTTTATAGCACTTCGAGTCCGCAGCGTTCCATGAAAAATCCGTCGGGCAGCTTCGTTGAGCAGTCTCGATTAGTTGACACTTTGACGCGACTTCGTTCCAAGTGTGGGTGGCTGGGCAGGTTAGTGTACCATTGACGACTCGCTGACACTTGGATGCGGAGCTGTTCCATGAATAGCCCGCTTCGCAATTGACAGCAGCGAGGACAATACGCTGACACATGGAACCGCTCGTGTTCAGGGAATATCCATCACTACAAGCGGGAGATGCTCCGACGATCACCTCGCATTTGGATGAGGTCTCATTCCAGGATTCACTGGCGGGACACGTTGGTAAGCCATCGATGGTTTTTTGGCACTTAGAGAGAGTGCTGTTAAACCAATAACCTGTTTCGCAAACAGGCGTTCCGCTGACGACTTGCTGACACTTTGAGGCCGAACTGTCGAAAGAGTAACCGGCGGTACAAGTCGGCGTCCCGGAGACAATTCGCTCGCATTTTGAGGCCGAACTATTCCAAGTGTAGCCCGAAGAACACGACGCGGTTCCATTGACAATTCGTTCGCATTTTGAGGCCGAACTATTCCAAGTGTAGCCCGAAGAACACGTCGCGGTTCCATTGACAATTCGTTCGCATTTTGAGGCCGAACTATTCCAAGTGTAGCCCGAAGAACACGTCGCGGTTCCATTGACAATTCG
>NZ_CANMGY010000016.1 GCF_947497555.1 uncultured Umboniibacter sp. | reverse complement strand
CACGTGGCATATTTCTACCTCACTTCTATGGTTCTTAATTTACCATAAAAAGTGTCTAGAGTTCTCAGGCCTTATCAAACAGCTGGAATCCCAAGCCCCGAAGAACGTTGAGTTTATTAGTTTAGTAGGCTCGGATTACTACACCAAACTAGCCCACTGCCTAGATTCAACGGCCTTCATCTCATATTCAGGAACGCCACTACTTGTTCCGTTACGTTTCTGTAACAAGCCTGGAGTGATCCATAGCAACCGTAGCTACTGGAATGGTAACGATCACCAATGGAACCCCAACATCGCCATGCCTAAGCTTGAAGATATTGAGGAGCAAACTTCGAAGAGGAACACCAAAAAAGACTTTATAAACTACACTATCGAGCCACAGGTTATCTATCAGCTGCTACTCGATACTTTAGAAAAAATAGACTAACTTTGCCACATCGTTTAGCACTCTGAACCAGCTATACTAATTACCGACGAACCTAGATGTGAAAACGAAGAATCATTTTGCTCGCAACTCATTCAATTTAATTATACTTTTTGCGAATTTTGGGAGAAATGCCGAGCGGCACTAAGTAGTCGGTAAGCACCTCTTGCTCGATCAACTCAAATTTCTCTTCATTGAAATATCTAAAATCCGAGATACTTCGAGCCCGAGGCTGTCCCTCAGAGTCACTATAGTAACGACGAAAATCGACCTTTGCTGTTGCAAAATTGTCATTGTCAATTCTACACTCACCCATAAACTCACAAACCTCAACTAACGTTTTTAAAGGGTGAGTATAGAGATCTTGATAGGTAACAATAAGCCTGTCGTCCATTGGAGGTAAACACCAAGTATCGCAGAAGCGTTTCCACTTACCTAGCTGCTTCTTCAGATGCCTCTGAAATACTTGTTCCGTATCCACCTTAATTCGATTCCAATGTAACTTAAATTCGTAGTACGAGATAATGCTTTCTAAAGGGTGGCGAACCTGAACGATATACTTTCGACGGTTAGGAAATTCTTGGCTTAATACATTGCGTCCCAGCAGCTCAAAGTCATGAGTCTTCGCAAAATTCTTTCCGGTTGCATCAGTATCATGGTAGTGATCGAAGTAGCGGTATTCCGATCCAAGTATCAGAACTAGGTGATCCTTTAAGAAACGATGCCCACTTCTTGGAAAGCTCGCGTTGATGACTGAGCCCTTAATAGTTACTTTACTCATAGTGTCACCAATAACAGCCGTCTTCGATAGAATTCGCATAACGAGGCGTTTCATCGGCCCTTGGCCTAACCCACCCTGATTTATCCAGCGAAGCGACATAATTCACGCTTTCCCAGCGCTTCCCCATTATCGCAAACATAAGCTGTGTCACCCCTCCTAAATGAATAGCCGGCTTACCTAGGGTCTTAATAAAGCTCGCTATTGGAAGCCCATAGGAACCTGCACCAATGATCGCGACTTCAAACTCGTACTTCAGCACCTCTCTTTTGAGAGCTGAAAGGTAATGAGCCCAGGGGTACTCATACTCAATATTCGCACCGGTAGTTACTGGGGGCTGAATGATCTGCAGGTCAAAGTTGGGGAGCATCGACGCTAGTACAGGAATCTCCCGACGACGCTCATATTGCTGTTGAATCGTTGATTTGAAAGGGTGAATAACCAGAACACGCTTACCTTCTAGCGATTTGGTCCAGGGCGTCAAGCTTTGCGACAGTGCGTAAACTGGATCGATAAACGACAGCCGTGTCATACGAGAAGGGTCTGTTAGCTCGGCTAACTTTGATTGATGAGGAAAATTCCATGCCGCTAGTAGGTCAACATTCGCGGCTGCAGAGATATATTCGCAAGCGAAGTGTTTTAGCGTTCGCTTACTCGGTCGGCAAATTCCAGCATTACTTTGCGCCACACGCGGAAGGACGTGATCGTTCTTATCCGTCAAACCAAGTAAATAATGCCCAACTACTCGCCCTTCTATCGAGCCAAACCTACCCACGAGCTTAGGGCGATTCTCAGTAACACACTTCGCAATATATCTATTCGCTTTACCTACGTGAAGATAACTGGGATTTTGATCGGACAACAGTTCGGAGATATTCATCTTCACTCAATAAACGCTTAATTAGTATAACTCGCTATTCTAGTTAAGTTATTCAACGGTTGGAAGCGTTTGCCAGGGATATGATGACTTCGGTTAAAAGATCTGACTAAAGAATGAACGGTATTGTATTTCAGCTTGTTCACCACAGCTCGCAACATAGTGCCTAGCTAGCGCTAGAAAATCGTGCGCATCTAATTCAATTTCAGCCAATGAATCAACATCATTAAATTGCAGCGCTCCTGGGAGATTAATACGTGGAATATCACTAACGAACTGAACCGTAGGAATCCCTCTCGCTAGAATTTCAAATAGTAATGTCGTGGTATGCCCCACTACAAACAAAGCTTTGCTAACATTTCCGTCATCTACTAAACCAGGGATTTTGGTAAAATAGTTTTGCTTATTATCAGAAGGGTGACAACGGACAGCGACGGGGATATTTAGACGCGAAGCATACTGACTCACGCATTTGAGCATAGCCAGATTTTGCTCCTTGAAAATGACCTGATCTAGTACCACTAGAATATACTCACCGGTTACTTTATCAGAAGAAAGCGTTGACTCTTCTTTTGCTAAAGTAGGATTACCACAGATAACAACTTGGGCATTACTTCGGTGCTTCTCTATAAGGGACTTAGTCTCCTCCCCCCATGCTAAAAAATAATCGGAATTATGATTTAGGTAGTTGACCACGTTGATAGTATTGTAAGTACCGTAATCTACGTAGAGACCATGTTGCATTGTCGCAGTCTTAATGCCAAAAATTCTTGCTAATTGAACCGCCAGATTCTCTACTGACTGCATGTCTCCGAATAACACCAACTTACTAAAATGGTTAGAGAATAGCTTTTCTACCACCCAAAAATGTAGGCATAGGTGGACATATAAGCAAGATCTTTGTAGTGTGCTCGGCTCATCGATGTAACGCATTAGAATCGTACTATCATGAACAAACTGTGCAGCATCCTGATTCGCGTACTGGCGAGTTTGACGATAGTTCTCTGCTCGAATTACGGAGCCATTAGTATTTCTTAGAACCGCATCAAATAGCTGTTCATAGTCTGAACGATCTAAAGACCTGAATCCCATAATCTCAGCTGATTGGTCTATCGGCAGGTTGAAGTCGGTATAGAGTAGCTCTTCTAAACGCTGCCATAAGTAATCTTGTTTAGAAGTATCGTTAATCTTGCTGAGCGTCGCTCGCTCAACCTCTAACACCGTAGAGAAGTCGATTTGATCAAGAATGTCGGCTGTTAATAAATTCTTCACTGTTTAAACTACTTTGCCAAATCAGAAATATTATTTACCAAACCTTGCAGGTAGACACTATCTTCAGGCTTAAATTCCACTCCACCATGATCATATTGAATCTTAATAGTTTCAAGGTACGGTCTAATCCCCGACTCACTTCGTCCCCCCTCTGCAAAGTTGCTAACCGTAATGGGAAGGTACTGAAAGTTACACCCCGCCACGTACATTTCCACAACCTGGTTATAATCGGCAGCGAACTTATAAGTTTCGTTAAACATGAATCGCTGGAGTGTCTTCAACTTCACGAATACCGACTGGTGGCAATAAGGCATTCGCTTAAAGACGGTTGATATTGGTTGCGCGGGTTGATGAGTAATATCACCCTTGGAGGAGACGTAGTTTCTATCACCATAAATCACGTCATTATCTAGTTTCGCATTGTCGAATACGTACTCAACCACCTTAGTACTTGAGAAGGTATCGCCCGCATTCATAAAGATAACAAAATCCCCACTTGCTAGTCGGATTGCCTTATTCATTGCATCGTAGATGCCGTTGTCTCGTTCCGAAACACTTACATCAACAAAGCGCTGATTATTCTCCAGCACTTGAATCGTTTCGTCGGTTGACCCGCCGTCAATCACCAAATACTCAATATTGGGATAGGATTGTGCAGCAACACTATTTATAGTCTTCGACAATCCCTGAGGGTCATTAAACACAACCGTTACAACACTTATTTTGGGCTGGGCATATTTAAGCTCAACTTTCACCGGTTGTGCTTTAAAGCCAGTTTTCGGGTGACTTAAAGGTGTAAAGACTCGATTAAAATAGCTCTCAATAAAGTTGTCTTTTGGCTCACTATTGAATTGGAGGCGTTCATTCTCATCATAACTTAACCAAAGCTTCCTATGGGTAGGTGTATTAACCATATAATCCTGTAAAAAGCTAGAGGTCACGTACTCAAGATGATTAGCGACAAAGTGCTTAAAAATATCACTTTCACGCCATTTGGAAGCCTGGGACTGATGATCCGTCACTACCTTTAACGCTTCGATCATTGCTCGAATATGCTGCTGCCGGCTTCGGCCACCAGCCATGAAATTGCAGATTGGTAAAGGGACGTGGAGAAATCGTTTACCTTCAGAGAAGGAACGCACTACATATTCAAAGTCTGCAGCAAGTTTCAAATAGGTATTGTATGGCCTGTCTTTTAGCAACGATAACCTAGTGAACAGTGCCTGATGAAAAACAACTTCACGAAGCAGAGTATCTTCAATTGGGCCCGCTTTCTCGTAGGTTGAACTGCCCGAAGGCTCAATTTTATAGCGATCACCAAATACGAAATCGATATTTGAGAGATCCGTCGCATCACCAAACGCCATCGCTATGGCATCATCACTATGAAATTCATCGCCGGCGTTCATGAAGATCACCCAGTCTCCAGATGCCATTGTGATAGCTTTGTTCATAGCGAAATAGATGCCTTTATCAGGCTCCGAGACCCATTGGTGGATCATACCTCCACTTTGGGATTCCAAGTACTCTTTTGTTCCGTCTGACGAGGCGCCATCAACGACGATATATTCAACATCAGCGTAGGTCTGCCTGGTAACATTTTCTACAGTATGTTGCAGATCAGCTAGGCAATTATAAGATACGGTTACTACAGTAACTTTGGGATTCATGATCTCTTCGTCGTTTAGATTGAACGGTTTAGAAATGGAATCAGAGCTAGCCTTTTATAACTAATTTTATACAGTAGATCAGACTCCATTCTGATTGCATAATTTTAACGGAGTTACACGAACAAACAAGCATTTTATATGACTTCCGAACTATGCATTACCTTCGGGTCATTCTTAGCTACACAATTAGTAAGCAGTAAAGACTTCAATTTAAAGTTTTTGGGCCCGTCGTAACTAAATGGTCGTGCGCAATGGGAGTAGTCAACCGAATCCTCTGTCATGGCGATAGTTACACGCTGGACAAAGTTATTAACGCCTTCAAACTTACAAATTGACAGGAATGAGGGGCGCTCAAAGTGTGACCATCGATCCCAAACTTTAATCTTCAGTTTTTCCGGCAATACGTCAATAACACCCGACGCTGGCCCACGAACAACCTCAGCTATAACCTCAGCATTTTCACCCAGTACCTCTACATCAAACTCTAACGCTTGCCCTTCTTCCAGGGTTATCGTTAACTCTGACAGACTATTAATACTAAAAGCGAGCGGCCCGCCCCTGGGAGGCTTCCAAGACTCAAGGCTAGTTTGAATACTACTTAACTCATCAATGATCGCCTGCGAATACTTCAGCGCACCACTCTCCTTAGTGTGTACCGCATCTCTAAGATCCACGTCTGGGACGATGAGGCTTCGATAATCCAAAACTTTAACGTCATTTTCTTCACAGAGCTTTAGCAGTTCGCGGTCAAACTCCCTATCTCCAGCAATATTATCTTTACGAGCCAAGATTAGCACTATCGGCAGTATCGACTTACCATGCAGTATATCCAACATGTAGAGAAATTTTTCTCGCGGTAACGACTTTTGCTCTGGAGTGCTCCACTCTAGAAAACAAACATCTACGTCAGCTGGCACATCGCGATTAATAGTAAGGTAGCCGGCATCACCAATATGATTACCACCATAGCCCTTAGATTGAACTTTGATCTTTGCGCCTCTTTGCTTCAATTTACTTCGAAGCTGAGTAAGATACCCTCCCTCCTTTGACTGCTGAGTAACACTTGCACCATGAAAGAATAATTTCAGAGAGAACCTCCGTGATCAATACAGGTTAGTGCGCTTAGAGGTAACCTAAATTCTTTAACTCTTGCTGATAGTGCGTACATAAACGATCAACCTGCGCCGCAGAGAGTAGTTCAACGTAACCGCCGCTAGAAGCCTTCCAAAAAAAGTCCTTCCTATCACTACCCTTCGTATTCTTATTAATATAGTTATAATTTATCGTAGCACCTAACTGAGAAAGACCTAGAACTTCGCAAATGGCAGGCTCAATGGCTCCCGCTACGTCGCTACACATGTCTTCATACTTAACGCCAACTACCTTGGGGTTATCTAAGGCAGCGCCAACATGATCAAAATAAGTATCAACTCCGGTCAATGATCTTGGAAATAGCGAGGCACCAGCATCCGCTAAAAAGCGGTCAAAGTAGTAGGAAATATCCCCATCACTCAACATTTGCTCAACCATTTTCGGTCGGGCATCACGAAAGACCGACAAATCAACTTTTTTACCCAGCATTAATGCCTGAGTTGCATGAAAGTTCAAGGCGCTAAATAACACATCCAACGGATGCCTGTATGCATATAGAACCCGATTTGGATTTAGCTCTGGATGATCGCAAATGTGTGACTTATAGAGCCTCAAACTTAATCCCAAAGAACTAATTTCAATTGGCTCTAACGATTTAATTTGTTGTGCTCCACGCTGATGTAGGGCAGTCGCAAGCTCGATCCTCGAAGCATTTGTCCCTCGAAGTACCTCGCGAAAAATATGCCTAACCCACGTATTTCCGGACTTAGGATAGGAAGATATTTCTATGGTTAACTTATTCATAATCTCAACTTTGAAACCATTCGATTAGGTCTGAGTAAAGGGCTTCTTTGTATGCTGGATGTTGCTCAATGTAATATAACTCATCTTCAAGCGCCTTAGGCCTATATCCCAGTAGCGACACGTTATAAAACCCCAGCCACACTGGCAGACCTGATGACTTACCATCGTAAACAGCACGGTCATAAGTACAATAGTAAGCAGAACTATCTGCAATAGTTTGGGCAAACTCTATATGAGTCCAAGGGCCCTCAAATAGGCCGAAACGAGATTCATCTTGCGCTAATCTTCTTAGCTCCAATTTACAACTCTCTAATTCGGGCATGTCCCAGTTCCACGTAAACTGGACGATCACTTGATCAATAGATTGATCCGCCAGCAGCTCTCTGACTACATTAGGAAGCTCCTTAAAGCCCTTGTCAGCCTTTACATCACCGGTATAGGCCAGAACCGTATTACAACCCTTAACATCCTGCCGCTTTGGAACAGATGGCCAATAAGCCAAGTAAGAGGGCATAACTTTTATCGATGTGTTTGTAGCGAGTAGATCCCAGGCACTAAGTATTCTAGAGTCAGCTGCGTATAATTCGATTGAAGCATGGTCAGCTGCCCATCTTAGCTGAGGTAACCAGTGAGAGAGAAGATCCCAATCCCTCGAGCCATCAGCGGCTACGCCAATATCAAACATCAAACAAACACGATGTACTACGTGACCAGTTTCTATATCTGGCATCGCAAGCCGAAGGGCCAGTAAGTGGTACCAATCTAGACATGGGTAAAAGCAAACTTGCTTCTCGGAGTTACTATAAATCTGAAGTAATACTTTATCGTATTCGTTTTTAAGCCGAGCTACATAACTAAGGACGTCAACGGCACTCGCTGAATCAAAGGCGTTTTGACCGTAATACTCGTAAAAGTTTTGCTCGAATACTGTATCAACGTCATAGCCCGCTTCAACAATGCTCTCAAAACTTCGTCGGTCCAAATTTTTATGCGTGTGAAACACCAAGTCGCCCGAAAAACTGCTAGCCAATATAGTTTCGATAAGAGCGAAATGGTGGCCACCTGCCTCCATCGCTCCTGGATCGATAATATGAATTGACCTTGTCACTTTGCTAAACTACCAGAACTTCGCTGTCCACATGGCTGACTTATCTAGCTCTGCACATTCGTTTAGAGTCTTTGCTTTTTGCTTTATCGCATTGAGCAAAGAAACATCTGCTTCGGATGCCTCCCTACAGACCTTATCGGTAAACTCCGACTGATGAAGATCTTCGTAACGTAGGGAGATAAATTCACCATACTCATCGTCAGCTACGTCGATAGCATGATCGAATGGCAAACCTCGAGCACCACCCTCTGCTGATCTGAGTTCAACCCAACCATCAGCATCTTCCTCGCTGAACTTCAGTTGGTACTTAGCTACCAGTTCACCGCGATCACGATGTGCTACTGAAAATGCAATATGGCTATAACCCTCGACTTCATAGACTTCATTCAGGCTCAATATGGCATCACTTTCAGATTCCTCAGTCACTTCACGGTCTTCAACAACCACTTCGGTTAAATACTGATCAGACATGTCATCCTGAACCGAAAGAGGTTCTGTTACAGTATCAGCTGGCATCCATACAACCGAGTCAAAAGCGCCTATAACTGAGTTCCACTCAGACACAGAACGACCTAGCTCGACCCCCTGACCACCAAGGTTCTCAATAAAGTAGCGGGAGTTTTTTACTAAGGCTTCGATAAGCTCCTTATCTTCTTCAGTAAGCTCATCTCTCACATCTACGCGAGCCACACCATCTTCAACAACCACCCCAACACGAAGTAAAGTACCAGCATCATCTGAGCTGTCAGTTGGCCAGGCTAGTAGCGGGGCGTCACCGGAAATTAGCTGTCTTAGCTCTAGCGAAAACGAGTTAACCAGTGCCTCGTCTGCGCTGACATTAACCGAGAGTTTATAATCGAATTTGCTAAAATAACGACGCCCTTGAAGAAGATGATCTAATGACAACCAAAGATGCTGATAGCCTGGTACGGAAAACATTTCTTCGAGATAGACCGCACCGTGACTCGTCCAGTGCGACTCGTATTCAAGCAGATCTTTAAGCTTCAAAGCTGCCAAACGCCATTGGCGTAACTCTGCACTGCTTAAGCCAGTTCTATCATCTAAATCGGCCGACTGCAAAGCCTGCGCTATCGTAGAGGCAATACCCACTACTAGCATACGATCACTAGAATTCATTGACTCAACAACCTGCAGGTGGCGGTCGTCAATCAGATCCATTGCATTAGGGAAGTACGGAATGAAATAACCATATTCATCGTTGCAGACATCCAACCAATCCAGGCAATCCGGGTTAACCTCATCAGGCCTAAATTCCAGACCTGGATGCCCATTCTTTAGGGATAACTTGAAGCTCAACTTCTTAAAAAAACGCTGGTCCCCCAACTCGACATTGGCGCAGGTCAGCTTGATATCTTGGTAACCATCTTCACTGTAGCTTCCGATAATTGCCAGACCAGACATCTTTACCTTAGCGAACACGTCCTCTATTCGGGTTGTACCCGCCATACCATTCACCATTTCCTTTTCTTTCAATAACGTTTTAACTTCTGATCTGAAAATTTCGGTTTGCGATTGAAACACCTGGTTTACCGCCAATAACTCTGACTTCTCAGAATCTGCGTCCGAAACCCGCTCGAACATGCTGACTTCAGCCGAACTCAATCTCTCCGCCAACGTTTGGTTAGCAGAATTCAACGAAGCAATCTTGTCTTCATAGCGCTTTACTTGAGCATCCATTGATCTTTCATACTCAGTCAGCTGAGACTCCATCTCATCACAATAATTTTTGATCGGCCCGTATTTATCCTGAAGCGCAGTTAGCTCAGCGTCCGCTTCATCAAATCTTTTAGTTAACCCCTCCGCAAGCGTCTTAAGCGTATTAATCTCACTTTCAGCCTCAACCTTTGACTCCTCAAGTTGACGAACCTGCTCACAGAGTCCTCGATTCTCCGCACTTAAGGTAGCTATTGAGCCAGCTCTATCTTTAGCTGACTCAACCTGACGGTAGGACTCTTCGAGCTCCGACTCCAATTGCTCAACCTGAAGAACCAGTAGCTCCTTGTCTTGGGCAACCATGGCAGCGCCCTCAAAACTTGCGTTATACCTAGCAATCTCTTCCCGCTTTTGGTCAAGCATCAATGACTTGTGCTCCAAACCAACAGTTAAACTCGCCAATTTTTCTGAGACTTCAGCCTCATACTGAGCAACGGCCTTGAACAATTTCGAGAGACTTACCGCTAGAATTTCGTCGAATGCTCCCGACTTGCAATAGAGTTCGAAAATTTGTTCCGCTAATAGCGAAAGTAAATCATCCTGCTTAGAACTAGTTGATTGACCAGTGAAGTCCAAATCCATGCGTTCAGCGATTTTACACTCCAGGCTCGTCGAAAAAACTACATCAGCAGCTCCCTCATATTGAGATCGCAAACTCTGGAGCTGATCATTGAGATGGTCTTCATTAATCGGAGACCTGGACGCTTCAGGCGATACGACCGATGAAAGATCGATCAGCTTGAGACTGTTCAATTGACCAGCACAAGCGTTCTTGCCCACGTCCTTTTCCAACACAGCGTCAGTGAATAAAAAGACGTCCGTGACCCCTTCACTCGAGGCCTCTTCTGAAGACAACCTTCGAAGTAACTCCTCGGCATTATCTACCGCCGCAAACTCTACGGTTGGATAGCCCGAAAACAAATCGGCAAGACGAGATTTATAACGCTGAAAGGGAACAGCATCCGATACAGACAATAGCCAATATGACATTAATAACACTCAATAAAATCGTAATGAATAATTCGACACATAAATCACGGGCCCTCGGATAATACCATTTCTACGCGCCGAAACTGATGATCATTGTGCTGGAATATTATCACAGTCCCCTAGGCAGTCATAGTTAGAGAAAACCAGAAAACAAGAGGAATCGTCTAACTTTTGACAAGAATCTCATCGCAAATCACCATTAAGACCGTTCGCCCTTTTATTAGTGTCAAATATAACGAAGCTGAGCGATAATAAGACCTACACAACTTTTTCCTGAGTACTTATGAAAACAGAAATCTTTGACCAAATAGACGAACTTATTAGCAAACGTAGATTCTCAGAGGCTCAGGAATCACTCCAGTTGGCTAGACGACTCGCGTCGACCCCTACAGACCAGCAACTGATACAAAGTTTCGAGCGGCTTCTCAGCGACCAACCCACATCTATAGCCGTCGACAGTGAGGAGTTTAAGCCAGGAATCAGCCTAGTCTCGTGTTCAATGAACCGGCACGAAAACCTCATACTTTCACTAAAGAGCTGGCTTCAACTCGAGGTTGATGAAGTCATTCTTGTGGACTGGTCCTCACAGGAACCTTTGGACTCAGCACTAATTGAGGCGAAAGTTTCGGACCCTCGTATCAAGATCATCCGAATCGAAGGAGAACCTAAATGGATTCTTACTTACGCTTTCAATGTTGGGCTCAGAGCAGTTTCTTACAGCACCACATATAAACTTGATGCGGACATTACTACTAGCAAGGACTTCGTAGAGCTCAATCCCGTTGGTCCATTTGAACTCGTCAGAGGACTTTGGAAGAAAGCGATTCAAGCCAACAAGAGAGACCAGATGTATGTAAATGGAAGCTTTGGCTGCCAGTCTAAACATCTCAAGGAGGTTGGTTACTACAATGAGCTAATACGCAGCTATGGATGGGATGATAGTGATTTATATTATCGACTAACCGAGTATTGTGGACTGCAAACACAATTTTTAGACGTTGACTCCATCGTTCATTTAGAACAAGAGGATGACTCTCGCATTGCATTTCAGGATATCTCGACGAACTACTTTATCGACAAAGTTCGCCCCACGATTTTCAACAACTCCGTAAACAGAATTACAACGTCGCTCTGGGATACTTGGACGCCGAACAAGTTACAAGAATATGCAACCACAAAAGCTTGTAACTCCATCTCAGTTGGCCACCGATTAACCGAAGATCAGTTTATACCCAATTGGGTAAAGGAGCAGGCTAGGACAGCCGCCGCTTCTCAATTTATAGAAAAACTCGAGCCTAAAATCGCACTCCGTTATAGTAGCTCTAGGTTATTAGCTGAATGGCTACTGTCAGAGTTCGACTACGGAGCTTCATTTAAGCTATCGACTGCTATTATTGGCAATTATTTCCATTTCGGAATGGAGGTATTTCAACGTGACCCAAGTGAGCTCAACAACTTCCTAGGCTATTCACGAGCTAGGTTCGTGCTGGCAGAAGGCGAGAGCCGGGATACCATTGAAACTAAGGGAAAAACGCTAGTTATCTTAAGTTCCAACAACTTAGAACGAGTGAATCAACTCAGAGATCTTGCTGGCTACAGCCAGATAGACACCAAAGGCATATTTATAACCAACGCGATAAAACAAACCATCGAACTTACGGAGTAACGGAGTAACGGAGTAACGGAGTAACGGAGTAACGGAGTAACGGACTAACAGAATACTAAGATGGATAGCGCTGAGCTAGTACCTGCAATATCTTCCTAACTGTATCGTTGGCAGTATCTTCCGTCCACTTGTCCTGCGGCCCTTCGGCGTAGTTTTCGAAGCTGCTATCGAAGAGTTCGCCATCCAACTGTAACGCCTGAGCTAATTTTCGGTTAGACTCTGAAAACTGACTGAAGAAGCGCTGAGCTTGCTGTCGAGAGGGCCTTGCTGGTTTGCCACTGGATGAAACCGCCTTTCTGAGAGCGAGCTCTAATTCCGAGTCAATTCTCCCAGTTACCTCTGTCATTAAATGACCAAACTTAGTAGCGCTCAAGCCCAACGATATATTTTCGCTAGCGACGTCCTTAGGGGCCCAATCAAGATCAATGAGTGAGCAAAAATCAGTTACTACATCTCCGCCAACCAACTGATTTCGATCAAAAATTTTCACCCGCACATTCTCAACGCCAAACGCATCAGCCCATAGCTTCCAACGATGAAAGTAGTCCAAGTATTTTGATGTTTTACCCGGCTTTATAGGAGGGAGCGCACGATTCTCGGACAGTGAGTAAAATTTTTTCGCCGGCTTTAAACGACCAACCTCCCATTTCGACGCCTCCTGAAAGTGAGAGACTGCCTGTTGATCCTGCCTCCGCAGGTACATAACGACTGAAACATCATAATCCGATAAGACTTGTTGAAGCTTCTCCACTTCCGAAGACTCAAAGATCCACGAGAAATTTTCGGTTGAGAGCACCAACCTCGGCTGACGCAGCTCTGATAAATGCGCTTTCAACGACTCCGGCTGAAACAAACGAGCGCCACGCTCAGGTTCGTCATGGTACGAGAGGTAATTATGAGACGGGCCAAGATCTCCATTCGGCTTTTTCGCAAGATAGCCCACGCCTAAGTCTGCGAGTTCGCAGCGATTATCAAAAAAGGCCTTTTGTAGTGAAGTCGAGCCCGTTTTATGCAGACCAATATGAAGAAAGAGCTTCTGCCGCACTTAGTTACCCCTAGTTCTTGATATCGTCAATCGTGTAATGCGAGTAGCCGAACTCCGCAACATCATCCGCATAAATTCGCCCAACAGCGGCAAAGCTAGCTTTGTCATAAACGTGAACCACGTTGCTGTAACTACGACGCTTTCGTTCATGCCCTACTTCTAGTTTCTCACCAAGAAATTTGAATAATGCCTCAGGCTCCGAAATTGTCTCCAACTGTTGCACGAACAACGGATTGACAACCTTGCTTGGCTGGATGAGGCGAACAGATGGCCACATATGCATGCAGTTAAGGAAGTATGACGGATTTTCAATAAATCCGTTCAGAAAAGCGCCAAAATCCCCATCAAATTTGGCAACAAACTTATCACGCAGCTCCAGGTCCAACTTCGAGCCGCAGCCACCTTCGGATAAGTAATAAAAAGCCGAAGCTAAGCGATCCCATGGATTTCGACAAACCGTAAAAACTTTGAAGCTATCGGCGTCAGGCCCAATCATACTTTTCATTAGCTCAAGGCTTCGATGCCCCTGAGCCTGGTGTCTGAATAGACCACTATTATCTATTGAGGTGCCGCCACATTTGGGGATATGAACAAAGATAATCTTCTTTTCGAGGTTAATTTGCGCCGATTGTATTTGCGGCTTACCACCTCGCGCCGCCCTAAGCAGCGCAAGGCGCTCAACTATACGCTCGCCGGTAGGGCGGAATTTATTCGCCAACTCCAACAACTTAATAGCCGCTGGAGAATGCTCTGAAGGCAGACCGAAAGCTACATCACGAATACTATCGATATCGCTCCTCGATATCTCAGGAGCACTCACAGCTGTTCCAGAAATTTCGGACGGGGCTCCTAAACCAAGTTTATCCCGAGTATCCACTAATGGAATTGACGTTACATAGGAGTTCAAATAAGACGGCTCCTGGAGAAGCCCGAAAGACTTAGATGTGCCAAAAACAAACCCAAGCCCATTTTTCTTCTGATCTGAAATATGACTGGAAAGCGCAGCTAAAATGGTGTCGATATTTGTTCCAGCTCCACCTTGAGTTAACGGAGGTACTCCAACACTTTGAACGAAAGCCTTTAGCTTGGCCAAACCGCTGGCGGTTAGAATATACCCATCGGTACCAGTCCAATGTCGAACGACTTCTCCGCCCTGCTTTGGCAGACTGTCATAGTGTCGATTCATGATTTTATTGACTTGCGTTCGCCGATAGAACAGTTTCCGTGGCAGCCCTGTGTAGGGAGGCTTACGATCCAACGAGCAATAAAGCTTCTCCGCAGATCTTCCATTGACATATACCAAATCAGCGTCATCCGGCAGATTCTTTGAAATATCGTCAAGTAAAGCTTCCGAGTAAGGTAGAAAGTGAGCATCATCTTCAAGAACCAGTAATAACTCCCCTTTCTTTAGGTTCGCTTGCTCCCACAGTTGATAGTGAGACAAAGTACAACCCAAATGGCCCAAATCCGCTGGGGATGGATTATCCGTTAAATGGCCACGATAATGCCGATGATTTTTATAATCGAAATCCTCTCCGCGAGCGTTAACGCCCTCCATGACTCTAAACGAAAAACTGTATGGCCAATTCTTCGCAAACTCATATAGCCGAGACGAATTTGGAAGGGAAATAACCTTCGCTTGAATATTGTTTATCTCGAAACAGTCGTCAGGTGTCAGCATATAACGCTTAGCACCAACTAATACTGAAGTCAGCTCGTGTTCTAGCTCGCCAAATTCTGTCGAAACGAAAAGCTTGGCCAATTCTTCTTCGCGCACGTCTAGATCACGATTCTCTGACACCGATACAATTTGCCCAAGTAACGATCTAATTGTCGCTACACGATTCTTCTTTTTGTTAGACTCAACGTTTTTCATTTAAATATGCAACTACCATTTCTTAAGTGACCAGCTGATCAATACAGTTGGCGAACGCAGAACACTCGTCATACACTCATTACTTGGAGGGCGGGACAAAGACAATAGGCCATGCCAATCTAGCGTCACTAAGCGCACTAGTTTGTTGCGAATATTACGCTAAATAGACATCATTTGAAAGTCGATGAGATAGCATACTCGCTAATCAACCACCGAAATGTCTGGCACAATGAAAAGACATTCAAAGCTCAACTAACCATAAAAATTCGGGACGCGTAATACAGCACATCGAACCCTAAGATGATATGATCATTGCTATCAAATACTTTTCTAGAAGCCATAAGTTCAACCATGCAAAAATATCAACTATTCAAACAGCTAATTTCTGCCATCGAGCAAGATAATTCGGAGCTTTTCTTAAACTACTACGCACAACTATCTTCAGTTGACCTAAGTGATTCCGACCGCGATCTTTTGAATTCACTAGTGAAGCGTGCCAACGCACAGCTTGGATTGGATCTAAAACTTCGAATAGATCAAATGATTTTAGGTAGAGACACCTTTCACTTCACATCAAACCAACCGCTGAAGGATGGTGTTTCTTTTGTAACTGCCTGTATGGATCGTAACGAAAACCTTTTAAAGGCTCTAGAAAGCTGGCTGCGGACTTCAGTAGACGAAATCATTATTGTAGATTGGTCTTCAACAACACCAGTCTCTGAGACCATTTTGCCCCATCTCGATGACCCGAGGATCACCATTCTTAGAGTTCAGGACGAGCCTCGATGGATTCTCACCTATGCATTTAACGTCGGGTTACAGTGCGTTTCAAGAAAAACTGTTTATAAGCTTGATGCTGATATTCTGGTGTCAGCTGACTTTATCGAAGCCAACCGATTTGATGACAATCACTTTATTCGCGGGTCATGGGAGCAGGCCCTTGCTCATACTGATGAGACACAGGTTTTCGTTAACGGCAGTTTTGGCTGTCGTACCGCGGATCTTCGCCAAGTATCCTATTACAACGAGTTTATTCGAACTTATGGCTGGGATGATTCAGACCTCTATCAGAGGCTTTCATCTCGCGGCTTAGCACAAAGCTACTTGAAGCCCGAAACAATCTTGCATATTGAGCAGGAGGATCAAAGTCGAATGGCCAATCAAGATGTTATCAAATCGAACATTTTGGGAAAATTTACCGCTACAGATTTTCAAAATACTCGTAACAAGTATATCGCTGCGACATGGGATCAATGGTGGCCGGACAATCGACAAAATTATTTAATTGAGCACTCTGGCGACAACGAGTATTTACTGAAGCGAGATACTGAAGATAAAGAAATTCCACAATGGGTAGTCAAGCATGCAGAAGCACTAGCGCTCTCGGCCTACCTTCGAACTACTGAATGGAGACTGGCTTCTCAATTTGACCAGCCTTTAGTTTGTGAGTTTCTACTTAATGAATACAGTAGCGGTATTGATTTCAAAATTTCTACCAAACTCCTGCTGACAAACAAGGAAAGTACTGTAAAAGGAGATTCCTCCAAAGCTACCGACCCATCTTTGCTTGTTGCGGTGGGCACTGCCCGTTGCGAAAGAACTTTGGTCACTGAGTCACTGGATCGCCCGATTCAAGTCCTAACTTCTGAAGGTATCGAGCTTCTCAATAAAGTACGTATCAGCGCGGGACGAGCTGCAATCGAGCCTATCCAATTACACGAAGGCCAACTGACTGATACTAGTAAACAGCGGCTTTACATAGAAGTCCAACATGGGTTGGGGAACAGACTTCGAGCTCTGGCCAGTGCAGCTAGTATTGCCAATAAGGAAGGGTTTGAGCTTATCTTAGTTTGGGTTCCTGATAATCACTGTAACTGTAAAGTTTCAGATCTATTCGACTATCAACTCGCAAGTATCGCCGCCAAGCCATTTTACTCGATGAAGCAGCGCTCAGTTACCAGTATAACTTACATGGAATTAGAGCAGGGCCATATCAAAGACGAGTTGATCAATTTCCCTCCTTCTGGGGACATAGTTATCCGCTCGGCCTATACACTGAACCACCCTAGCTCTAGTTGGACTGAAGACAACTTATTCCTGCAAGCGTTGAAACCAACTTCATCGGTCCAGGAGATATTGGACAGCGTATATTATAAAGCGGGAATTGGCTGCCACATCCGCATGCAGGGTGGATCTGGACAGCAACTGGCGTCGTACGATTCAACTGAGAACTGGACAGCAGAAAGCCATTCAGCCATCACGGAATGGCGAGATAAAAGTCACTACAGTCGCTTCCTAGAAAAGATCAAAGATATGCCGGAGCATAACAATCTCGGGATATTCTGTGCCGCCGACCTTGCTTCTACCTATGAAAAAATGGGAGCTAAACTTGGTAAGCGCATGCGAGCGCTAACGCGGGAAACGGATGCCTATCGTGACGCCGATGACCTAAAGTATGCACTCGCTGATGCGATTATGTTGTCTCGATCGAAGATACTACTAGGTAGCGGCTGGAGCTCATTTACTGAGCTAGCTCTTCGCCTGTCGACAAGTATTGAAGTTAAACTGACCGCGGGTGAAGATTTTTAACGAATACGATGATTCCTCTAAGCTTGCAATTACGCAGCTGTCGATTGCGCTGCGTTATTGAAGCGAGTGGTACCTATCCCTTCTTGTTATTTATTATCGTACATCACTTACCACGCGTTGAATGTGACGAATCCCCTTCAAAGCCATACTAAGAATTATAAGACTACCTTAGCTATGCTTAACGCGTGAAAATGTCATCGTAGCCATAGGTTTCCAAAAAGGTAATCAGACGGCGATTCAACTTCATAATAGTTTCACGCTCCAACTTTGCCTTATAATTCCCAGGGTGAACCTGGCGAATATGAGATCCTTCGTCCTCGGCCTCGGGAAGGACGTCATGCTTAGCGACAACTTTCTCAAGAATTGCCATATCAAGCGGTAGGCCTAACCAATTAACCAAATCAACCATCCACTCAAGCTTCTTGTAGATAATATCTTCGTAACGAACAACTTTAACATCTACACCCTGAAAAGCATGACCATACCACTTAAAGTATTCTGCATAGCTGAATGAACGTTCTAGAACAAATTCATTAAGCTGCTTACTCTGAACTTCTTGGCGTTCTCGTTGCCAACTTCCGTCCTTATCATTTAACGCAACATGGCTCTTTGCAATTGAATAGTACAGAGACACCAGCATATCACGAGGGTCGCGCACCAAAATCAAATTTTTTGAAGGTTTTAGATTCAATTTAAAGGATAGCGGGTAGCTTCGAAAACCGGTATATACTATTCCCGTATCTGCGAAGCAGACCGATGCATCTTCACCAATATCTTGCGGTCGAACGCCCTGCTGAAAGGCCTCCCCGAAAAGAGAGAATGAAGCCTGCTTGATTGCCCCACAGTACTCTCTCACCAATCTATCCATTAGTGTGGAGCCACTTTTCGCGTAGGCAAATAGATACGCGCTTGGATCACTGCGAGTGGGCTCAGGGGTGTTGATAGTATAATTCACCCCGGATAACGACACTAAATCAAATTTGGACATACTACTAATTCTTTCCTTCTAACTGGCTGTCTATAATCTGTTGACGATAATACTCGACTTTACTAATGATTACTTTACCAGTAGGTCGTAACTCCAAGGCCTTAGACATCAGCTTGAGTGCGGTGTCGAAATCGCCGACAGCTTCATAAGTGAGTGCAACTTCTCGCAAGATATCTGCCGACTGCCTGAAGGTAGAAACTCGCTCTCCTAATGCCAAAAATGGATCTTCGTTCAACGTGTCTTCCTCATTCGCAAAGATATCTAGAGAGGGTATAAACTCAAGCTCTACGTCATTGAGATTCAACGCATCAACGATAGCATTAAAGAGTGATTGCCACGGCATATGATAGCTGACGTAATCACCTTTTAGAGCGACGGAAGACTGGACATTTTTCACCTCCCGAAACGGCACCCGTCTCGCGTTAGGGAATTCTGCAATCTTTAATCCTGACCCATACACTCCATTGGAATGCACTACCCCGCTTGACTTCAAAAACCTCAGCGGTAACATTGACTGAGTGCCGATATAGGTTGCGAACGCCGTCATACTAACACCGTGACGAAGCTTAGTGGCATAGTCTTTACCAATCAGCGATACCCATTGAACTGGCACTGATACTTCAGCCTGTAATCGACTGAACAGAGCCTTCTCCGACGGCACGTCAATTTCCTCGCCAGCATAGGCGGTATAGCCATCAACTAATACAACTATCTGCCTTGAAATCTTCGTGTGTATCGCAGTAATTAGACTAGCATAGCCTTCCACCTGTTGTTGCCAGCAGCGTTTTTCGTCTGCTACTCCCACCCACAAAATGAATGCTTCCGGAGGGAAATCCACGCGGTTATTCCGCGCCCAAGATGTTAACTGATCTTCGAAAGCACTAGCAACGTGATAGTTCGCTGGGACCGTTTGAGGTCTAATGGACCATCCGGCAGCCTTAGTCTGTGTGTTATAGCCCAAGAGCGCTGGATTAAAGAAACAAGTCTCAGATACGCTAATTACTGAATCCTGAAGTGCAGGTAGCAGGGGCAAGTTGAGCATCTGATCGTAAAAGAAGTGGGCGGGTCTAGAGTGACTTAATAGCGCGCCATCAAACACCTTAGGTTTAATAAAATAGGCTGCAGTGTCGATTCGATGTAATAAATCGTAGCCGATATTCGCGACTGCATTATCACCAAAAGTATTGCCATGAAGTTGATAGCAAACATCATCAATAACCGCGCCATCTACAAGACTACAGGTTTGAATCCAGAACCAGCGATTATCACCATCGCCATCCGCGAAACAGAGTACATTACCAAAACGGATTTCCTCACTGCGATAGCAGCGAGTCAGAATCTCTGGACGCTTCGGATGCTCGATTACGAGTTTGTCCTCCTTGAGGATCTCGTTCAAGATAGTAATAAGCATATCTTGTTTACCACTTTGCACGCCAAGTACTACTCGAGCGAAAAAAGTGCTTAACGAAAATGGATAACTGGTCGCTACTTCACGCATCTAGTTAGTTCCAAAATTTGATACAGGCTTTGCCCGGCTTTAGCATTGTGCCATCGAACATTCGAAGCTTATTTGATTCGTCTTCACTTAGCTGAGCGAAATAGTCCTTTACGAACTGCGCTCGCTGTAACACGAACTTACGCCCCGCAATAAGATGATCACTTACTCCGTTTTCAGCCAGCATATGTTGGTATGCCGTCTCAAAATTATCGATGAGCGCTTGCGGGATCAGCAGTGAGCTGCGAGGGTTTAGATCAAAACCAACTCTATTGGACTTAAGCTGACCGACTGTGTGGAGAACATCACCTTTTCCGAGCATTGATAAGTATTCTCGCTCTGAGCGGTGATATCGGTGGATAATACATGGCGCGTTGTCGCCGCTGAACGACAAGCAATCCTTCGGTCTTGTATGCACAAGGCTGTGAGGCGAACTAAACACAATTCCATTAATACCAGTTGGAATAATCAGCTTGTGTAACGGAACAAAATCCCCAGCAAGACTGCCAACAATTGGATGTGAAAATTCGTCCGCCTCGCCTGCTACATTAAACCACTGAAGGCGCGTGGGGCGTCCGTTAACGACCTCAGTTAAGAAATATTCCAGCGAGTACCCGCCCAGGTAAATAAACTCATCCACATCAATGGAGGTAAAATAGTCATATCCTTCGAGCGTAGCCATTCGATACATCTTAGACATAGCTCTGGCCTGAAAATGATTTTTAGCAAAGAATTCTTCATTAGTGAGGTTGTCGATGGGAAATGATTTATCTTTTTGCCAATAGATATCAGCCTCATAAATCGATATCGGAGCAAACAGCGCGATGGTCTCCAGCAACTCTCGAGTATTATCCTCGAGGTTATTTACGAATACACGTATGTGATCAACGCCAAGCATCAAGTGATAAGCAATCCACTCGGGGAGATACGCGGCCTCGTCTTTAGCTATTGCCGCAACCATCAAACGCTTTTTCATCACTTGCCTACTCTTTTTATTTCTCTTTCACTCTATCCAGCTGGATATCAACCCAATTCTCTTACGGTCGCAACAATAATCCTTACAATACCATTCAACATTAACAGAACAACGAATAGCAGCAGCACGTTATAGAACACAGATGGATACTTGCTACCCTCTGGTAGAGTTGATTGCTCAAGCGTCACTAGGTATTTGGCTTGGCGATAGGTTTCAACCGTGGCGGCTGCAATACTCATCTGAGTAGCACTATATGTCTGCAATGCCAATTCGTGACTAAGCTTTAACTCTGAGTATTCCGTTAGTACCTCACTCACAGAAGAACCATTCGCAGTTGCGTTAGCCAAATTTATCGAAAGCGGACTAGATTCATCTATTTGTGACAATCTTGAACGCTCTTGACGAAGTTGTTCTTGAAGCGCAACGAGTTGAGACTCTAAAATAAGAACTTCGGGAGCACTAGCAGTCATACTCTGCTTAGCCGCCAATAGCTGAGATTCAACTGCCGCGATTTGTGATTCCAATCCATAAGTAATTTGCTGAAATGCCATTCCTTCGGCTAAAGGGTCTAATAAACCATGTTGATTTTGAAATGATAGTAACCTCTCCTGCTCTAGCTTCAAGTCCGCAAGTGTCCTATCTGATTCCTCAAGCATAAATCGCAGTTTATTCTCTGCTAAGCCACGAGAAATAGAATTAATATAGGCCTCTGCGTGCCTAACAATCGCCTCGTTAATTTGCTGCGCTGAAGCCTGGTCAAAACCTTGACTGGTGAGCGTAATAATCCCACTAGCGGTATCTACCTCGACGGCGATATGAGAAAGGTAAAAGTCGAAAAATTCCTCAATGGTGGAATTAGTATCTAAGCGAGAGAAATAATCAATGTCGCTATTAGTGTACAATGACTTCAGGGCAACTTCTTGATCAAGAAGTCCCAACATATCATTAGACGTAACATAGGCTTTCACCAGTTCGGCATCCTGAATACTGCTTGAGCCGGCCGACATCCCCATCACCATCATCACGGGGTCAACAGCGGCTTGCTCTGAAGACTGAACAGTAAGCATCGAACGACTTTCGAAGCGCTCGGAAGCGACCATTTCACTATAAATAGCGAAGGCCAAAACCGGTAATATTAGCGTCCAAAAATTCACATTCTTAAACACACTTTCAATCTTAATATTCTCAACGTATTCTCTTAGTTTTATAGCAATTAACATATTCAGGATCTCTTTATGAGTCTATGTGTTTTGATAGACACTAATAGCCTCTTCTAAATCTTCGTAAAAGGTAAGTTCGCCATCACAGATCAGAATGGCGCAGTCACAGTAGCGACGCAATTCTTCTAGTTCATGACTAACCATAATGATACCGGCGACCTTTGATTTTTCGTCCAGTTTCTCTCGCGCCTTAACTCGAAAGTTAGCGTCTCCAACCGAGGTTGCCTCATCGATCAGGTAAATATCAAAGTCAATAGCAGTAGCACAAGCAAAGGCCAAACGAGCTTTCATACCCGATGAGTATCCGCGTGTTGGCAGAAAGTACTTATTCCCTATATCCGCAAATTCTAAAACACGGCGTTCATACTCATCAATATCGGCGACGCCGTTAACCTTAGCAATGAAGCGCGCGTTCTCTTGACCGGTCATATTCTGATGCATGGCGGTTTTAAGTGCTATCGGCCAAGAAATATTGACATCACTAACAATTCTACCCGCATTAGGATACTCACTCTTTGCCAGCATCCTGAATAATGTTGACTTACCAGCTCCGTTAGGTCCAATAAGAGCAATACTCCGTTCAGTAGGAAAGCTGAAATCCAAGTCTTTGAATACGTATTGCTTACCCAACTTAGAAGGATAGAATTTACTTAGGTTCTTAAGTTTCAACATATGTTAACGACCTAAAGAGTGCTTCCAAGTTGCTTGATACACGGCACAAGCTGCAAAGACCATCGTCAAAGCCACCAGAGCTAAAAATTCGAAGTTCATCGGTCCCGGCGGGTAGGAGCCATAGAGTGAGTGACGAGATAACTCAATAGATTGTGCCAACGGATTCCAATAAAAATATGGCCAAAATTCGCGTGGCATTTCGTTAATAGAAAAGAATACACAGGAAATGAAGAGCAGCGGTCTTGTCGCCAAATCCCAAACTTTCTTGACTTCGGGTACGAACATAGCCGCGATGCCAATTATCAAACCCAAAGAGCAAGCTATTAGCCACAACAACGTCAGAGATAAAAGAAGTGTTAAGGGACTATCTAAACGGAGCTCCATACCTAAAAAATACATAATCAACACGATTATCGCTAACGTAGCAAGCTTTGTGAGAAATGAAAATATGGCTGCTGCGATGACTGCGCTAATAGGCTGTACCTGACGGAGAGCAAAGAGTGAACGTGATGATCTTAATGACGAAGCACACGAATTCATTCCTTCCGTAAAAAATTGAAAGGTCAAAAAGCCCATAGCCATAAACGTAAACATCGGCATGGTAAAGACAAGATCGCCAGTCATTCTCCCGCGGACAAAGGAAATAATAAAGATGAACGCAACTGGTGAAACAACACTCCAGCTGATCCCAAATTTATCATTAAACCCGGTCTTAATCTCGCGGACGAACAGCGCGATGATGACATCGCGCCAGATCTCCCAGCGATTTCGCTTATAGATTGAACTCACCTTAAAACGACATCACTAGCAATTGCGATTTGATAAATGACCTGTGTAATATCTTTCACCGATTGCATAAGGTGCGATGAAACCTTAGGCAGCACCATTATCGTATCACCTGGCTGAATTGAAGCGGTTTCGAAGCTTTCATACATTCCATTCGGGTGAACAACAATAATTTGATCCGCATTTGCTCGCTCCGAAAAACCGCCAGCCCAAGCAATGTAATCTTCAACCTCGGCTTGCGAATTGAACACAATCGAACGCGGCATGAGAACCTCACCTGAAACATTCACGATATCCGTCTTGGCAGGAATGACAATTCGATCGCCCATTTCAAGTAAGATATTGGCTACTTCACCGCGATCGGAAACGATAACCCTGCCTTTCGGTTCAATTTCTCGAGCTCGCTCAGTAAACTGAAGAACTAAACTGGCCTCCGAGGCACGGATTGATGCTTCACCCGTGGAGCTAACCGGCGAGCTGAAGACCGTTCGTTCAAGTCGGTTTAAAGACTCTTCTAACGTTTCACGCTGCATCTCTGCGACACTTTCACGTTCGATATAAATTGACTGTATATCGGCAAGATTTGGATCTGTCTCAATCAGTGCAAGCACATCATGCAAACGAGCACCTTTCTTTACTGCATAATAAGATGGCCCCAGATAACTCCCTTCAATTTGAACATCAATTACCTCAGCTCGAATATCATCGTTGAACATCACTCGATCGCCATCTGTCAATTCAAAGGCGTCAAAATCTGTTAGAGGCATGTAAAGTGAGAATGGACCGACATCTCTATCGCCAATAACACCAACATGGCTGGTCTTAGCCATTGGTAATGCATAGTGCACAAGTTCGCTGCCTGCGCCAACGTCGCCGACAAATTCGAACCGGAAAGGATTTCGGACACTTCCCGACACTTCTACTGTCGCATTTTGACGACCTACAAAAATGACATCGCCATCTTTAAAGGTTGGCGTAGGTAAATCGCCATTCAAGATAAAGTCATAGAGATCGAATGAGGCAATAACTTCACCATCGCGTCGTAACTGAATGTCTCGATAGCTACCGCGGTCTGGATCAATTCCACCTGCCCGCTTAAGGTAATAAATAATACTATCGCTAGCCAATCCAGCATACTGCCCTGGACGGATAATGGAGCCCGAAATATAAACCGAGACGGGTGTCGCCGTTAGCAAATTAACGTAAATACTTACGTTGTCGCGATATACTGTTCGCACCTTGCTTGTAACAACATTATTCAAGCTACTCGCAGAAACGTTCTCCACCGACACTGGGCCAATATTAGGAATGAAAATATTTCCTTGATTGTCTACCGTCAGCACCTCATTTGCATTCACCGCACCCCATAATGCCAAGGTAACCTTGTCGCCTGGTGCAAGTAAGTAGTTCGAGTTAAGTCCATCGTAGCGCTCAGACTCATAACCACCAACAAATAAGTTGGCTCCAAAAGGTGGAGGTGCGTCTGGATTAGCTGTTGGCAACAGCTCACTGACGTCAGACTCTCCGGGTAACAACATACCCTGTCGTGTATTCATATAGACGTCTGGGTCTTGTGCCAACTGCTCTGAGTTCAAGCTATTCTGAGCTGCATTCAACTCATTGACAGTTGCTTGTCGATTAAGATTGTTAGCGGCGTTATTTTGGCTCCGGTTATTCTGACCTTGCGCATCGACGAAGACTGATAGGGAACTCAGCAGCACTATTAAAACGCTTAATTGTTGGAACTTCATCAGTTAATCCCCTGTGAATCAAACACGCTAATACCACTATTCATCCAAGGATATAGCATCCATTTCGATTCATCCTTACACACTATTGAACGCTTACTTGTCACGCCGATTTCGGCATATTGAATACAATCACTTCCTAACGCAGAGTAATAGCGACGCAACACCAAGAATTGCTGTCCTTCACCGCTAAAAGTAGCACCAGCAAGTGCTGAGTCGAGAAACGATTCCAAGGAAGGGTTTGTTAACTCGTCACTACCATTCGTCCAATTGGTTTCTACTAGCGGACGAGAAGCGATGACTTCTGGAGGCCTACTAGAACAACCCACAGCGAGTGTTGTCAGTAGAAAAATTAACGTTATTTTCTTCATAGACTTAAACCGAAATCTTGGAAATTTATAAGAGGATACCACAGTATCCGAACAAAATAATCAGTTGTTAGACATGTCAATCAGCTAAATTTTTCGTAACAATAATACCATGCTCAAGATTGCCTAAATAAGCCACAATTGACGCTAAATCATCAAAAACAATCTGACGACAATTGCCATAGAAATCATCGAGAAATGAAAGACTTTTCACTAACATAACATCGAAGAAAGTATGAATTAACATTAGCTAGCCTGGCCCATCCAAGCAATCAAACTCAACCTGACTAATGATAGCACCAGGCACGTAAGTCCTCTCGGTGTTGAAGCAAGACACCGAACCATCCAACTTGAACTTAGCTGTAAAATCGCCACTGTAAACGGCATCCACAAAGTAGTAACCACTTTCGAAGGCATAGCTAACAGTAACGCCACTATCGCTCTCCAACCATTGAGACCAGCCGTTTGAATCTGACCATTTTTCGCGGAAGTCAGATATATTGGCCCACCTCGCGTATCGCTCCATTCCATTATCATAAAACACCACATACTTGTTCAACTGATTGTTGTAACGTAGATCTCTTATATCTCGATTCTGAGCGTCGCGAGCACCGGTGTAGCGAAGTTGATATTGCAGGTCACCGTCAACAACACGCCATCTATGGTTAAGTGTTCCGTCGCCATTGCGCTTAATTTGCGCCCAGCCATCTGGGTTGCTCATAACGAAGTCACCCAATTTCGTAGTCACTTGCTCCTCTATTACAGAATCAAAAACAAGTGGATAATAACCCGTTACCTCCAAGCTTCCCGTTGAACTTGTTTCAAGTGTTTTATCTCCGAGTACCTCGGGAAAATATTGTGATAACACGATAGGTACTTCTCCATCATCGCTGAAGAATTTAATCTCATCCCAGATATATCCTAATAGCTCGCTTGGGCCAAGCGCCGCCCCTCGATTTCCGCGCGAGATTTCAGAAGCTGAACAATTTTCGTGACCAATCGAATTGGATTCATCTCCGGACGAGCAATACGCTATGCGCCCATCCTCATCAAATTCGTAGGAATAATAGGATCCGCTAGCAAAAGGAGTACACTCTTCGTTATAAAAAACGTGGCTTTCACCGCCATTAACTTTAAATATTTGCCCTGAATCGAAAAGTGTTACTTGGTTCCATAAGCTAAATGTTGTTTCACCACAATAGTCGTCATACTCATTATCACTGAAGCCATACGACTCAAAAACTATGTTTTTGCCATCATCACGAAGTGTGAAGTTGTCAACTTCCCATACGTCAGATGGAGACTCAATCGGATAGCTAAACTGAGACCACTTAACTAAAACCCCATCACTATCATAGAATTCTGTTTTGTAGCCACGTTCATTTGTTTCCGAATAGGAATGAATTGTCTCATTAGTTGAATGAGCTAATATCCTTGTTGCCCCACAAGGATTGTATAATCTAAAATCGCCAGAACCATCGTTACCAACAATCCAATATCCCGTCTCCGTTATATTTGTATTTTCGGGGAACTGGCGCTGAACTATATCGAAATCTCGTAACAGTTCATCACGATAAATTGTACATCGATCGTAGCTATCATCGAATATTGGCGACAGAGAAAGGTTTAGCGGCAACCTCTCCAATTCAACAGTAATTGTAGATCCTGTAATTGCTCTTTCCTCGAAGCTACCGCGCCAAAGTGGATCGCCCACGAAATCTAAGATTTCGACAACACCACTAATCTGACTTCCCAAGACAACATTTTCGATCTCCCAACGACCGTTACTAAACTCAGCTAAATAAGACACTCCATCAAGATTAAGCCTCCCTACAGTTCGATGATCGAAGTGGTACTGTTCATATCCAATCGCATCTTCAAGGCTAGCTGGAGAAGGGGTATTAAGGACCACCACTTCAATAGCTTGGGTTGTTAGTGTATTTTCGTAATCGATGATGGTTAAGGGAATATCTACCGCGGATTCCGCACCCTCGTTGTCAGTTACCGTAAGACTGATAACAATCTCAGCATCAACATCAACTTTAGGCGTAGCAACCTGCACTGTCGCCAAGTCCGTATTGGTTAAACTTACTGCAAGCCCACTGATTTGTGCCCACCGGTAACTAACGATAGTGCCATCCACGTCCGTGGCATTGGCAACTAAACTTGTCGTCGCTGACTCGGGGATCTCATCTCTAACAGAGACTTCAACGGTAGGGGGAATATTAGGGGCCTCAACTAAAACGTACACCGTTGCTGTAGCGCTTTCCGCTGCATCATCGGTCACTCGAACCGAAAAGCCGAGCTCTACATCACTACTTACCGCTGGCGCGACAAAAGATGCAGATGCCGACGTTGCGTTCGAGAGAGATACCTCAGGACCACTGATTTGCTGCCATTCGTAGCTATCAATCGTACCATCACTATCCGTTGCATTGGCGGTTAGTGTGACCTGAGATCCCGCCGATACTGAACCTAATGGGGTGATTGAAACCGAAGGAGGATTATTATCGGCATTGTCACCAATGCCGTCGCCATCTGTGTCAGCACTTTCAGAAGCGTCAATTGGAAAGACATCATCTTGATTAAGTACTCCATCTCCGTCGATATCCGTATCCGTATCGTTCGCGACACCATCACCATCGGTGTCGATAACACAAACTTCTAATTCATCGCTAAACTGATAACCGGCCTCGCAACTAACACCGTCCGAACTCGGAACAAACAGCAAGCTGACTTCCGATAGATCACTTTGATAACGTTCACTATAACTAACCACTTGAGAAACCATAGTGACAATAGTTTCTAGTTGCGAGGCATACTGAGATGAGTCCGCATCAGCATTTGCTAACGCTATAAATTCATCTTCCGTTGCGGGGAATAATGTTGAAGCAACTAGGTTGGCTGCAAAAAAGGTTAGTTCATCATTGTCTTCAGCAATAAAGTCCTCGTCTAATAGCGATGGTTCCACTGCTAAGCGCTGGGCGACATTTTGTATCGAGGCGTTTAAATTGTGCGAGGTATCTACCGCTGAACGCTGCAGAAAATCTAGATATATCAAGGATGAAAATGGCGTGACTATCGTAACCCCAGGCGCTGCCGACAGGATAAAGTCGAGTTCGATCAGCTCACCGGTAGACTCATCCACGGTTGTATCGGCGGCCGCACGAACTAGAACCGCATATTTTCCTGGATCGTCAATCTCCGGCACATAAATACGTCCAAAGCCATTTTCACCAGTGGTTGTACTCGGTTCATCATCAAGTTCAAGATTACCATTCACATCTAACCAGGCGGTCGCATTTTGCAGGTATCCATCAATTGCAGTAATGGTGATTTCTGGCGTATCCAGAATAGTGATGGTGACGTTCTTGCTGGCCTGCGCCCCATCGTTATCAGTAACCGTCACTCGAAATACCATTACCGTATCTTCACTGACATCGGGAGAATCGAAAATCAACTCAGCGGAAGATATGTCATCGATGTCGACTTCCGGGCCTCGGTTCTGTTCCCAACTATAGCTCGCGATACTCCCATCGCTATCGGTAGCTAACGCTGCAAGCTCTACAACCGCTCCTTCGTTGAACTCTGTATCGCCTGTAATTGAGACGTCAGGTGCTTTGTTCCCAGAGGGAGGTGTTGGAGAGGAATCCCCGTCATCGCCACCTCCGCCGCCACAACCATAAAGAAAGAGGAGAGTGATAGTAATTAGGGCGCGAAGAGTCATCATAGAAACCTGCTACGTGGTTGTAATCAGAATAGGAAAGAGTCAGTACGCCGCACACCCATGTGCTTCGATCATTGAAGCGGGATATCGGTAATTGAAATCAGCTTAAGTGAATGACTCACTTTCCTTGCTTAGTATAAACACTAGGATAGACCCTTTCGTATTGCAATAGCTTTGTTGGTTATTAAAAAAACCTGTAACGATAAGGGTCGCTTACATCTCTTACTGCTATTGTCGAACTGATTGATATTCCGTGGAAACAATCCAGCATGCATTTCTCGGCCTAGCCCAACTCTACCCTAAAGAGCTAATTGTTAGAAAAGTGTCAAAGCTATGCAAACCACTTAACCAACGTAACATACTT
Organism: uncultured Umboniibacter sp.; assembly: GCF_947497555.1. Lineage (NCBI taxonomy): Bacteria > Pseudomonadati > Pseudomonadota > Gammaproteobacteria > Cellvibrionales > Cellvibrionaceae > Umboniibacter > uncultured Umboniibacter sp. The sequence continues at coordinate 2,366 of NZ_CANMGY010000016.1, read as the reverse complement.
CCGTCAGGCTTTGCGCTTGGCACTATAGCAAATCGTAGCGAATAAGCGTCGACCAAACGCCTGCGATCAGCGCCTCTTGAGCTTCGTGGTTTCCCTTTGCTTTCAATTGCGCTATGGATAACACTTCTTCAAGTGCCTGCTCTGGCAATATAGAGTTATCTAAGTGTTGTACCGGCTTCATTCCATCGGCGAGTGACAACCAAGGTTTATCATCCCAGTAACGCTGCTCAACCCAACGATTACTCAGACGATAATTTGCCACGAAAGCTTCATGCTGATCTAGCGATTCGAAGTACCCGCCTACCGGCTGTTCGGTATTCGCAATGACTTTGTCGAGAATTTTGCTTAAACGAGTCGCTTTCTTGTATTGAGATAGGTGATCAATGTCTTCGGTTAAGTTTGCGTTAATCCGAGCCATTGCATGAGAAACCGTCGCGGATGTGGAGCTATTATAAATCTCCGATTTATTAGATTGCATGGAAATTTTTGTTGGTGCCGCGTGGAACAGAAAATCAGCTGTGATATCGCCATCTACCAAGGCATTGCTTACCGCAGGTCTAACAATCAAATTTTCCTGCCCAAATATTCCCTCTAAATTCGATAAGTATTCCTGGTAGTTAAGGAGATTTAATCTTCCAGCGTTGAGAATATATTCACTAAAGGGAAGAGAACAAGCATGTTTCTTTACCAGCTCATTATACATCGATGTAATGACGTCATCTTGCGGTCTCAGGTAAACGCAAACCCTTATTGAGGTATTGGGCAATGACTTAACTAACGTTAGCCAAGCTGTGCTGCGACGCCTCTCCAATAACTCAGAAGAGACAATAAATTTGGAGCAGCTAGATCTTGAAATCTCATCGTGAAGCTCGGAGAAAAGCTGGTCTACGTTTTTCCCATTCATCGCCTTCGCGAACGGATGGTGGGCTCCACCTGAGCCTAAGCCTGTTTTGACATAACAAATACCATCATCGATAAGAGCTTCTCGATTTTTAAGCAATTTCTTTTGCAACGCGGTGGTACCCGTTTTAGACATACCGATGTGCAAAATCAGTTCTTTTTTCAAGCCACTGTCTCCGACATTAAAGAATACAAATCATCTTATTAATGCGGCCTTTAACAACTCAAGTCAACTGAGAAATGGACTCAATTACTACTTAGTCGCAGAACAACTAACGCTGCAGTAAATGAACTTTTTAGTGACGAATGGATACTGCGCGGGATTAGAATTCTGCGCATACAATCAATTCGCAACAGTTAATAATTTAAAGGTATTTCCATCCTGACCATAGCGACGAGATATGAAAACGCTTCTCGCAATACTCGTAGGTACTTCGGTAATGATTAACAATCGTTGTCGCGACCTCTTCGTTGAGTTCTCTAAGACTCTGGCTTTTTTTAGAGACATTAGATTGAAATGCTACGTCGGGTTCAAAGTCGGCCAAATCTAAGAATTCACGGAGTCTATTCAACGTATCGCTTTGAAAGAGTTGTTCATAGAAACCATAAAAAATATTCTGCTCATCGAAGACTCTTTCTAAACGTTCGATAGTCACTTCATATCGTGTGCGAATCTCTGCCTTTCTCCGACTAATGGATGCAAGTAGTTCTTTTTCCTCATTCGGTAGTTTTATATCGGGGTTACTAAGAAGTTTATCTCTCCTGCTCATTCTCAGTGCAGACCAGCATCGTTCAAGTGGATCCCTCATGAGGAACACGACTTTCACCATAAAGCCTCTACGCTCCAAATTCGCCTTGATTTCTTCGAGAGTTGTCACCGGCAAAGCAGCATAACTTGGTGTAATATCACCGACGAGGGAGACCGTTTCACCTCCTCTAAACCAAAGGTAATCGAAATAATCGTAGTAATTTTGCGTGTTAGCGTAAAAGCTAAGGTGCTTGAAGAGATGAGGGCGCTGAGAGATATTATCAAACGCTATGCGGTTATTTGTGGCGGTTAGTTTTTCCGTTAAGAATCGGCGACACTCTTTTTCATATAATGCATCAAAGACATGGTATTCCTTAGTAAAGCCCATATCAACATTACTCGATTTATCTAGCTGTGAATGCAACCAAGTTGTCCCACCCTTTTGGCAACCCACGCCTAATATAAAGTTTTTACTCATCAAAATTACTCCAAAACATCTAAGACGTTCAACAGTCACTACAATAGAGCGTAACAGCTATTAAATCACAGTCATGATGTGATAACTAACTTAGAGCATTGTTGGTTTAGGAAGCAATTAATATAACAAGAAGAGCAACTAGTCTCGCAGCTTGGCGAGCCCGTTTCTACAGGCAATAAAAAAGGCCCAACCAAACGGTTGAGCCTTCTTCATTGTATTAAGTGCCTGGCGGTGACCTAC
>NZ_CANMGY010000015.1 GCF_947497555.1 uncultured Umboniibacter sp. | reverse complement strand
ATCGGATGTCGCCGAAGGCTTTCGAAACCGATTATTTTAAGCGCCTAGAAGGTGTCTAGAAAACTCAGGCCTTATCAGTTGGAGGATGGTAGCCTCATCTTTAACTTTTAGTTGCTCATTGTGACGTGCGGTAAAGCCGTCTACTAAGATAATACATCGCGAATGATCCTTTGCAAGCCGATTGATAACGTAGCGATAGCCCTCTACCTGATTAAGCCACTGTCGTTTCTCAGTAGTTATACCAATCCACAAAATAAACGCATCGCTTTCGGATAATGGACGTTGGCGGATAGTATTTCTAATAATCGCGAACATAGGGTCCGAGGGCTGTGGAGTCCCACCGATGGCCCCGGGGATCAAATAGACACTAGACATATCTTGTGTTTGAGTTGAGACACCTAATTCATTCGCGAATTCATCGAGAGGGAAAAAGCAGTCGCTATTCGTAGCCAAGACTTTGGGCGGCTGAAGAGATAGCTTAGCCAATGCCATACACTGGTCGAAGAAGTAATGTGATGGCCTAGTGTGAGTCACCAGCACTCCGGCAAATTCGGCTTGCTGTTCAAAGAGCCCATCAAAGTTATCGATTTCTCTAATTCGATTGTTGATGTTGGCTAAAATTTGCTCGCTATAAGGGCAGGCGCCAAAATGTAGTGCTTGCCCCTCTATCCAGATTCCATCAGCTAGATCGTAAACTTGAACTAAACACCAGCGATTGGCGAAGTTGCTATCCGAGAAAAGCGTAAAATTTACATTTCGAACGTTCGCGTTCGCCCGCGCATACGTAGCTATATCTGCCTTAATAGGGTGCTCCAGCATCCAAACATTTTTACTTAGCCATTCGTTTTGCAATGCATACAAATCAGCTGTGTCGGATGAGTTGAGTGCTCTAGCAAGTCGAGCGACTTCGCGGGTAAATTCTGTCATTACCTGTTCTCAGTTAGTCCATTGTTGAATCGGTGGTGCGGCGGCTAAATAGAGTCGCTAGAGTCTTCAAGTATGCCATTGTGGAAGTTAAATTCCACGCTATTCTTCCCGCTAGGATCATTACGAATCACCCGAATGTCTTTAATCGGAATTGTGATCTGGCGAGGATCACTGTCAGCAGCTTTGATCGGGGCTTCCTCCAGTCGCAAGACCCCAGGGCTAATGGCCTCAAATGTTAGTGTATTAGCTGCAAAACTTGGTTTGATTTCCCAGGTATTGTTGAAGAAGCGCGTAGCCTCTAAAAAATAGCTCAGACTTGCTTCGTCAATTATTTCTACGGCTATCTCTATTTCTAATACAAACTCGGGTGCCCAAGCTTTACTAGTAAAGAGGTGAAAGCTTTGAGTTGCCCAATAGTAATCCCCTAATTGACCGGACTCAGACGGGCAGACTCCACTTATTAGTACCACCTCAGCAGAAGGGTGGTGCTTAATTTGATCAATCAAAGTAAGGCTGTCACGAAGTGTGAAATTATCACTATCGGCAATATACTCATAGAGGCTACTGATCATGCTAGGGCCTCCTGATAGACTTGGCTGAGGGTGCTTGCTACCGACCTTGGTGAGTTATTCTTTAGGAACGACTTGCTGGGTACTTTTGCCTGTCGAATCCATTTCGGTAGGTCATCTGCCACTAGTAATTCTGCTAATTCAAGGCAGTCCCTTTCTATCGACCCCGTATTGATGGTGCGGTGAGGCGCATCGCTAAGAAGTTCTTTGGTGCCTCCGCTTTCAGTTGCTAGAACTAAAGTGCCGCAGTGAATTGCCTCCAACACAACATTGGGGTAATTGTCTTGGCTTGAGGTAAAGAGTAAAACATCCGCACACTGCATAACGTCTCTCACCTTGATAGAGGACAAGCTGCCTAATGCTAGCTGTCTGATGCTTTGTGTATTGATTCGCTTGGATTGGTCACTTCCACCAAAGGTAATAAGCGTTATCTTTCGTGAGCTTTTTAGTTCTCTAAGTTTTTTTGATGTCGCTAAAAGCACGGTCTTAAGTTGTTCAAATCCTTTGCGCCTCTCGGTGTTATCAACAGCACCGGCCATGACAACTATATCGTCCGCTGGGATATTAAAGCGCTCTCGGAGAGCCTGAATATTAACTGACCGAGCCGGGGAAAACGTGGTTTGGTCTATGCAGTTACGGATGGTGTGGCATTGCTTTACGGGTATTTGCATGCCAATGGCCGATCTACGAAATGAATCGTGCATCCATTGGCTTGGAAATACGAAGTTGGCATGAGTTTGGCTAAAGGCTGAGTGTTTTTCCCAGAACCCATGGCTGATTAATGAGTGGTGATCGGTACTTACCTGCGGACAGTGGTTACAGTTTTGCTGAAAACGCTCACAGGTAGCGCTATAGTGGCAACCTCCAGTGAAGTAATACATGTCATGGCAGGTAATAAACGTAGCGATGCCATCGCTTTTAAGCTGTGCCAATAACTTAGTATTTAAAAGTTGCGGAGCGTAGTGAAAATGAACGTGAGTGAATCCTTCATTGTTGAGAAGAGCTAGAAGCGCATCGTTGGTTTCACTGTTCCTACGCCATATTGAAAAGGGCGAGTTGCTCAGAGCAGATCGATTAGGCTCTATATAGGCCTGCGCGAACTCGTCAGCGAATTTGTACTTTCTCATCATAGGCTTCAGTTTTGGATTATCGCTATCCGTGGTTGTTTCATAGCTTGACGTCTCTAAAGACCAGTCGTGCTCAATAGTCAGGAACGCGCACTCCACGTCGGCTTCATTTAGCGCCTCGCATTGTCGTTTGGCGGCGATATATGCACCGCCAGACATTGTGCTACTAACCTTTAATATCTTCAAACGTAACCTCTGCATGATGTGAGTGTGTAATTCTAGAGCTATTTGACCCAGAACTTCGAGGGTTAAAGGGCCATTTTAGAAGGCGTAGACCTATTTGTCTCATGATTTCATCAACTATTGTAGATATCCCTTGATATAATTCGTGAGACTTGTGAGAATTTTGCATATACCTATATTCGAGAAGTCTCAGAGATATCATTATGGTCGTTCTTGCAGGCGAGTCTTATGTTGGCGGGAGGATTAGTATCCATAAACTAGTAGTGGATTGAACCATTGGCTTACGGCATTGAGTTCATCAAATGAACTACCAAAACTCCTATTTTTCTCAGGAGGCCAATCCCTCCCAGGCTATAGATAGTCATGAAATACTCATTAATACGATTAGTACAGCGCAGGAACTAGACGCATGACAAAAGAGAATTTATTTAAGCAGCTGCTCAGTGATCCGAAATTTGGACCACGAGTCGTAGATCTTGCCAATTCTCAGTTAATAATGGGGGAAGCGATAGAGAGTGGGAGAGGATTTCTTAGCTCGCGGCTTGGTAATGTTGAAGGCTTCTTTGTGAATAAGGTGTTGTTTAATCGAGAGGTGGACCTTACTAGTAAGCAAAAAGCTCGGTTAACTACTAATACAGGCGTGACCGACACCAGCTTTGACGGTATTACAAGGTGGGCACTTGAATATATGCGCTCGGCATCGATGGTAGATTTAATGGGCGTGAAAAGTGTTAACTTCCCATCACAGCTAAAACTGCTAGAGTATACAAATAATAATAATTACACACTATTAGCCAGTAATAACCCAATTTTGGCGGTAGTTAACCAAATTTCGCCTTGGACCTTATCGCTAGCGGGAAAGAAGGTGCTAGTGATTAACCCTTTTATTGATGATATCAAGAGCCAATACGAGAAGAAATCTAGTATCCCTTTTATTGATGAACTCTTGCCAACTTTTGAACTAATAGGGCTCATGCCTCCAGTGACTACTTCGGTGGATGCAATATCTCCGGAAGATTTTGAGCGATCGCTGTATCAACTTAAGCTGCAAGTGTTGGAGCTGGATTTTGATGTGGCTATCATCGGCGCGGGTGGATATGGCTTATCTATAGCTGCTTTCATTAAAGAGTTAGGAAAGGTAGCGCTGCATATAGGAGGCTTAACTCAGCTTATATTTGGTGTTACAGGCGCTCGATGGGATGATGCCGGCTGGATGAATGCTGTGGATAAAAGAGGTTGGATTAGACCAACAATGAATGAAGATAATAAGCATGCCTTTAATATTGCGAAAGGCGTTTATGTTTAAGCATTATGGGTTCTGGATTAGCTCCCTCAGAGTCCTATTTGACTATAAATTCAGAGTAATCTTATGCAAGACATGTTAGTGGTATACACAATGGGTAAGGTTGCTTCCACTACAATTTCGGAGGCTATCGAGCAGGCTGGGCGTCCCTGTTACGATGTTCATACCCTAATAGAATCAGGCTTACTAAACGATTTGCATAATTTTTCGGATACCAACAGTCTTCCACCGAAGCACTTTGGTCAGTCGCTGACAATATTTCGAGATTTCGCTAACCCTAAGCAAAAAGTGAAAATTATCACCTGTGTTAGAGATCCCTTCGCTCGAAATTTGAGCGCAATATTTCAAAACCTTCCCCAGGGTGCCGAGATTAGTCTAGCGGGCATTACTCAGCGTTTAGAGGTGACTAACCCAGATAAGCCTGGCGCTTGGATGCGGAAAGACTTTTTGCAGTCAACAGGGATAGACTTACTGAAGCAGCCCTTTGACACGGTTCAAAAATACGCCAAGTACAGTTTAGGACGGTTTGAGATTTTGGTACTCAGGGTGGATCTTGATGATCGGCTTAAAGAAAAGATAATTTCAGACTTCGTTGGTGTCGAAGTCAAGCTGGAGCGGAAGAATGACGCGTCTGAAAAATGGTATCAAACGATTTATGCAGATTATTTAGCCAATGGCCGGATTGGACGTGATTGGATAGAAGCCTGCGTTAATTCCCATTACATCAAGCATTATTTTAGTCATGATGAAGTCCAACGTATACAGACAAAAGCACGGCGGTTCTATTTATAATGGATATTACAATTAAGCGTGAGCTGGTAGTAGTGTATACCGTTGGCAAAGTAGCTTCTTCCACGATATCAGAATCAATTAAGGCGGCAGGATTACAGTGTTATGACGTCCATGTAATGGAGCATTCTCGACTTTTGAATGTGATGAAAACACACGCTAGAGATAATGTATTCCCGCCGCCTCACATAGCCCAATCCCTTCTTATTCGTCGTGATTTCTTTTCTAAGTACAGCAATGTTAAATTAATTAGCCTGATTCGTGACTGCCCGTCTCGAAACGTGAGTTGTGTGTTTCAAAACCTTCCTAAGGATGAAGCTGTTTCGGTGGAGGAAGTTTCCGAACAATTGTTAGCTATGCACTTTAACCCATTCTCACCATGGTTTAGAAAAGAGTTGCTTGAAGTAACAGGTATAGACGTAATGGCGACCCCTTTTGATCGTGATGCTAAATGGCAGCGCTATAGTCGAGGGCGATTCGAATTACTGTTGATGCGAACGGATTTAGCCGACGATGAAAAGTCACAGCAACTTGAAAACTACCTCGGAATATCGGTGCCGCTATTACACTCAAATGTGGGCGCGAAAAAATGGTATTCCGAGTTGTATAACCGCTTTAATTCTTCTGGGGAATTATCGGAAAAATGGATTAATAGTGCTATTGATAACAAATTCATGCGACATTTTTTCCATGACTATGAAAGGGAAAAGTTGCGTACTAAATATTCTAGTTTTGTTCGAGTCTAGCGGGTAATAAGTTGTTTCGAAGTGGCTTTCAGTCGCTTGTAAGGAAGTGGCTTGAAAGAATCTCCTCGGTTCCGGGGATAAGCAGTTGCCATGGCATAGAGTAGTCTGTGTTAGAGGGTTTTGGTCCTGGAATCGTCTGTATTAACTTATAATCCACAAGCTTAGCCAGAGGGTAAAGAAGTTGTTCTGGGTATGAACGAATAACCTTATTGCCATGCATAATGCAAGGCAGCCGACACAGGGTATGAGTAATTAAGGAGCCACTGCAGTCGTTGGTTATTGCTAAGTCAGTAACTAAAGCTCGTGCAATTTTTTCCGGGTAGTTCAGCCCAATGAGTGATATCACCGTCACGGAGGATTGCCTTTCAAAGGCTGTAATCAGTTGGTGGGCAAGTGCTTCGTCGGACTCTATTTCCGCTTCCTTCGGAGGGTTCTCCGCGTAACTTGTCCAGCCGTCAATAAAAATTCGAATCGCCTTTTTGGTTCGCTCCGAGACGAAATTAATATAAGAGATATATCCTTCAACTTGTTCAAGCCACATTCGACGGTTGGTCTGCGAGCTAATGCCCAGCCATAGTGTAATCCCTTCGAACCTTTCTGAAGGAAGGGCTGCATAAGTGCAAGTCAGGAAACTTGCCACCTGATTCAAGTGTTTGGCGGTTAACTGATCTTTACGGATGCACGGGGCGATGAAACAGCCTTTAGATGGGCGACTTTGCATAGCAAGTTGGCCGCTAGGGGTTGGCAATTCTTTAATGAAGCATTTCCTATTACGAAAGCAATATGCGGCAAGATTGTGCTTAAGTGAGAGTTCGGCAGCATAAATATATCGGTCATGCAGATAATGATAAGGGCGGTTTCCAGAAACAAGAATGCCAGTGATTTGGCGTTCACTAGGAGGGTGGCTTTCAAAAGTGATGATGCCAGATTCAATCCATCGAGGTATCTTCTTAGTTGTCCCCTTGACCGTAGGACTTAATTCGTAGCAGTGAAATTCGTCATTGCAGACCCACGCATCAATGAAGGATGAGATTTGAATTAGATACCAAACATTAAGGCCGTTAGCGTCGCAAAACTTGAGGATATTGCTAATGCCTCGTTGTGCAGAAGCTACGCAGCATGTGGCTTTGTTCGAGATCGGGTGCATAACCTCTAGTTTACCCGAGAGGCAAATACTCTCTATGAGGTTGATAGTTGCCTCAAAGTCTAAATTCGCTATTTCGTCGCATCTTAGTATTTTTATGGTCATTATATTTCTCAAGTTGCTTGGAGTTAAGCTTTCCGATTCGATTGCCTAAGAGCATTGATGCCCGCGGGTATTTCGGTGTATTGTACGACTAGCCTTCAGAGCTTTCAAAGTTTGATGCCCTATTATCCTGCCATTCTTACTTTCGATGATGTGCTGACATGCTACTGAATTAGCTTCGATCTTTTTAGGCAGCGGTCAATGGTAGGTCAAGTTTATTTGGAATTCCCGTTAAACGGAAATTGCTATTAAATAGCTGAGGCGCTAGAAACTCATATAGTTTATCTAAGTTGGCCCTGTCTGTAATTATGTTTTTAGAGGGGCCTCATAGCCTATGAAGAATATTCTTGTTGATGTATGCCGCCCTGGTGATTTCTTTGATCAGATGGCGATATTCTGTGCTCTCGAGGATGAGCTGAAGGCATGGCCTGGTAAGTTATTCATCTTCAAGCATTCCCTTTACCTTCACCCCAAGCGTTTTCTTCCCGCTGTTTTCTCAGACGATCGCACGCAAATTATTAAAGAACGATCGGAGTTGAACGGTGTCGAGTATATAGGAAAGACGGAGAAGTATGCTTTTAATGGGAAGCCGGCGAAGATAAAATATAACTACGCTAAGTTGTTCGCAGCCTTTTCAACTCGCTCTGGAGACCGCAAAAGTCATGTAAACTCCGATACTATCAAGTGTGTTATTACCATTGAGTGCGAAAAACGACGTTTTCTTTCTCAGCTTCCCCTTTTGTCTCGTTTCTCTAAAAAGATCCAAGAAAATTTTGGGAAGCGAGTGCACTTCATTAATAGCGGCATGACTTCAACTTTTCGAGGTGAGCTAGTTGGAGTTCAATCAGAACAATATGATTTCGAAGACTCATTCTTAAGGAATCTTTCCAAGTTAAGTGGCGCTAGTTATGAAAATCTATGGGGCGAATCTATGGGGAGTAAACTTAAGTCTATAAGCGCAGCCCACTGTGCGATCTCATGTGCAGGAACAGCTGCGGTGCTGCCTAATCTTTACGCCTTGCCTTGCCTTACTTTCGGCAATCAATACATTACTAATAACGTAACCAGGAGAGGTATTAGAGGTGCGAACGAGATCCTTATACCTGAAGAAATGACAGTCACTCTCAAACCTGAAGCGAACTTTAGCAATAATTCCTTTGGAAAAACTGACCAGCTTAATTCCTATGATGTTAGCGATGGTGTCTATGAAGATTTTCTTGAAAGGTTGATAGCGGCTATCCGCTAGAAGAATGAAGTAGTGGGCTCTTAAGGCTTTTCATCGTGCGGTGTACATTTTAATATGTTCGAAGATCAGCTACCGCTGCCTTTAAAGACTACGTTAATATTATGTTAACGTTGCTAACTTAAGTATAGCTCTGCTTCAAAACGTAGCTGTCTCTTATTTGTCCAATATTAGGTTAAGGAATTTGGCATGACAAAGGTGTCACTGGATGGAGAAATTGGGCTAGTAGGCGTTTAGTTAATTCTAGGGCTTTGGCAAATTACTCTGGTATTGCATTTATGAAAATATAGAGATTATAGAATTCTGATGAAGAATATACTCATTGATGTTCATCGTCCCGGCGATTTCTTTAACCAGATGGCAATATTTTGTGCACTCGAAGAAGAAATAACGCAATGGACTGGACAAATTTATATGCTTAAAAGCTCTTTTTATTTGCATCCTAAGAGGCTTATACCGTCTATTTTTTCGGACCAACAACCGATAATAATAAGAGATAGTTCAATGTTAGATGATATTGAATATGTCTCTAAACCAGCAGAATATATTTTTAACGGTGATCCTGCGAAAATTAATTATAACTACAGTGGGCTATTTTCTACTTCGTCAAGTCGTTGCGTTGCTAGTCATATTGATTCCGATAAAATCAAATGCGTCATTACTATTGATTGCGAAAAACGACGTTTCCTATCTCAGCTTCCGCTTCTTGTGCTTTTTTGCGAAAAAATAAAAGAACGGTTTGGTAAAAGCGTTCATTTCATAAATAGTGGAATGACTTCGACTCGGTGGAGAGAGCTGCTAGGGATTCAATCTAAGCACTTTGATTTTGAGGAAGAATTTCTCAGAAACTTATCCTTACTGACTGGATGCAGCTATGAAAATCTATGGGGTGAGTCTATGCCGCGGAAGTTGCGATCTATGAGACTAGCGCAATGTGCCATTTCAACAACTGGGACTGCAGCCGTGCTGCCGAATTTATCTTCACTACCTAGCCTCACATTTGGTAATCAATACCTTACTAGCATCGTAACTAAGCGAGGTTTTTTAGGTGAGCGCGAAATACTTATTCCTCAAACTGAGACGGAGACTCTTAAACCAGAGGCTAGCTTTACCAAGGATACCTTCATGAATTCCAGTCAGCTTAATTCTTACGATATTAGCGAGGATACCTACTCGGAGTATCTTGATAGACTCATTGCAAATATTCGATGACTAGTTGTACTTGTCCGATCCGCCAGTTATTGCGGAAAAATAGGGCTAACATGCGAGTGTAGCGAATAGCATACCCGGTAATTCAATAGTTTGGACGCACTCCTTAGGTAGGCGTGTTCAGCTAGCCGTAGACCAATAGCTAAGCATCAAATTAAGATTTTAGTTAACATAAACTTCAAAATTCAATAGGGATGGGCCCCATGAAAGTAGTCGCTTTTTTACCTGCAAAAGGTTCTAGCTCAAGAATTACCAGTAAGAATATGAAATTGATGGATGGGAAGCCACTTTTTCTACATACGCTTGAAAAGCTTGTTGGTTCCGATATTTTTGACGAGGTCTATCTAGACACCGAGTCTCAAGATGTCTTAGATGCCGCTTCAGAAGTCAATTGTAAAATCATGAAGCGCGATAGCTCTCTTGCTTCAAATAAGACCGATGGCAACAAGCTTTTCATGAATGAAGTTAGGTATGCTGAAGCTGATATATACGTGCAAGTTCTTTGTACTAGCCCCTTTATTGATCTAGAAACCATTCGGCGAGGGGTTGATCAGCTTAAGCGGGATAGTTCCTTCGATTCGGCTCTATTAATCCGAAAGGAGCGGCAGTATACGTGGGATGGCGGGGCGCCAAACTACGATATCGAAAATATACCCAATAGTGTGGATCTTGGGGATACCATCGTTGAAACGATGGGCTTATATATTGTAAAAAAGGATGCGGCCGTCAAACTTCAGCGTCGCATAGGTGAGCAACCATTTCTCTTGGAGGCTACTCCTCTAGAGGCCATTGATGTTAACTGGCCTGAGGACTTTGAACTTGCTGAGTTAATTGCCGCGGGGTTAAGGGAGAGGGATAGGAAGTTACTGGGTAATATTAAGAACCACTTATCAAGCTGTATGCTTTCCGATATGTTGGATGACCTAGGGTTTCCAAACCAGGTAGTAAAAGGATTATCGCCAAATTTAGCTGGCTCAAAATTGCTCGGTAGAGCGAAGACCTTGAAACTCAGAAAGCTTAAGGAAGGTGAAGATTTTAAGGGTATTTATGAGGCGCTTCATAGCTATGAAACCATCGTGCCGGATGACATTATCATTGTAGAAAATGAGGTACCTGAGTACGCGTACTTCGGAGAGTTGAATGCCAACTTAGCCATACGTTCCGGGGCAGGAGGCGTAATTGTTAATGGGATGACGCGTGACAATGCTGAAGTGGTTTCTACAGGTCTACCAGTCTTCGCTAAGGGTTATTCCTGTCAGGATGTTAGGAAGCGGGCAACCACTGAGTCTTATAATAAAACGATTAGTTTGGATGGTATAGAGGTTGAGCCTGAGTGTTTGGTCTTTGCAGACTCTGAAGGTGTAATTATCATACCAAAAGAAATAGAACGAAAGGTCATTGATGCGGTATACGCTGCAGCGGCTAATGAGAAAAAAATTCTGACGGATATTGCCGGTGGAGTTGATGTAGATACGCTTACGAAGAGTTATGGCTTTTTTTGACTGAAAAGATCGTAGTGTAAAATACAAGATCTAACACTTTGCTGAGAACGAGATCAAGGATGCGAATAACAAGATTTTCCTGACGGTATGATTCGTGACAATTTCTGCGCGAGCTATTATGTTTGCGGGTAAAGCTTCCATTCGCTCTCCTAATGCCCCCCATTATTCACCCACTGTTGAATTAGTTCACATAAACCAAGATAATGCCCGATTATAACAACTTCCTGTAGAGAGCTCCTATGAAAGTTACCCCAGTAATTATGGCAGGCGGATCCGGCACTCGTTTATGGCCGTTGTCACGCTCATGGTTCCCTAAGCAGTTTCTAAGTTTAGCGGGTTCAGACAGTATGCTACAAAGTACGGTCTCTCGCTCGGAGCCTCTGGGTGCAGCGGCGCCTATCTTGCTTTGTAATGCAGATCACCGCTTTTTAGTTGCTGAGCAACTCCGTGCGAATAAGGTTGAAGGCGCCCGTATTATCCTTGAGCCTGCTGCACGTAATACCGCTCCAGCCATTGCCTTAGCAGCCCTAGATGTGTTGGCTAAGGGCGATGATAGTCTGATGCTAGTTTTAGCTGCCGATCATGTTATTAAAAATGAAGCAGCGTTCGCCGATGCGGTGAATAAAGCACAACCTCTTGCAGACGCTGGGCAAGTCGTGACGTTTGGTATTGTGCCGAACGCACCGGAGACGGGTTATGGTTATATTCAGTGTGGCGCCGCGAATGATGATGGCTTTGCGGTAAATCGCTTCGTTGAAAAGCCAAACCTTGAGGTTGCTAAACAGTACCTTGCCGAGGGCGGCTATCTATGGAATAGCGGCATGTTCTTGGTGAAAGCATCCGTTTACCTTGAAGAGCTCAAGCAGTATGCACCGGAAATCTATAAAGCCTGTTTAGCGTCCTACGATAACAAGGCTGACGACTTAGATTTCGTCCGTGTGGGTGAGGAGGATTTCTTAGCGTGCCCGGATGACTCTATTGATTATGCCATTATGGAAAAAACGACTAAAGCCGTTGTTGTTCCTATGGATGCCGAATGGAGCGACGTAGGCTCGTGGAGTGCACTGTGGGAGCTGGACGAGAAGTGTGGTGACGGCAACTCTAAGCACGGTGACGTTATCCTTCACGATACCAAAAACTCCCTAGTACACGGTACCAGCCGTTTGGTTTCTACCATTGGTGTTGAGGGTTTGATTGTAGTTGAAACCAAGGATGCGGTCATGGTTGCGGCCAAGGATCGTGTTCAGGATGTTAAGGCGGTGGTTGCCGAGCTTAAGGCTCAGGATCGTACCGAGCACATTCACCATCGTGAAGTTTATCGTCCTTGGGGGCATTACGATTCTATCGATAGCGGTGAGCGTTATCAGGTTAAGCGTATTACCGTTAAGCCGGGTGCTAAGTTGTCGGTGCAGATGCACCACCACAGAGCCGAGCATTGGATTGTGGTATCCGGTACCGCTAAGGTGACCAACGGCGATAATGAACTGCTATTAACCGAGAATCAAAGCACCTATATCCCAGTAGGCGTCATTCACGCGCTGGAGAACCCGGGGAAAGTTGACCTTGAGCTGATTGAAGTTCAGTCAGGTTCTTACCTTGGTGAAGACGATATTGTTCGTTTTGATGATCGTTACGGCCGCGCTTAACATAGTGTGAGCTGTATTTTTTTAGAAAACCTGTATTAACAACTGTGTGAGTAGAAATGAAAATATTAGATTGTACCTTGCGTGATGGCGGCTATTACAACCAGTGGGATTTTGAGCCAGAGGTGGTTGAGTCATATTTGAGCGCAATGGCGTCAGCTAAAATTGACTACGTAGAGCTGGGGTTACGAAATTTCCCTAAGAAAGGCTTTGATGGTCCATTTGCTTACACAACAGAAGCGTTCTTAAACTCTATCGAGTTGCCAGAAGGACCAACCTATGGCGTGATGGTTGATGCTAAAACTATTTTGTCATCGGCGCTCAGCATTGAAGAGGCAGTGGATCAACTGTTTGTAGACGCTGCAGACTCCAAGGTTGGTTTAGTTCGTATCGCCGCGCACTTCCATGAAGTTGAGCATTCGGGTGCCATTGTAGCTGCCTTAAGCGGCAAGGGTTACATCGTTGGCTTTAACCTAATGCAGGCGGGTGGTAAACCTACCGAAGTCATTGCAGAGAAAGCTCGTATTGCTTCGGGCTGGCCTGGCTTAGAGGCGCTCTACTTTGCGGACTCTTTGGGTAATATGGATGCGGAAGAAGTTCAGCGTATTACGCGTGCAGTCAAGCAAGAATGGCAGGGTACTATGGGTATCCACACTCACAACAACATGGCGAAGGCGATTGATAATAGCTTTACCGCATTGGCCGAAGGTGTAGAGTGGCTGGACGTAACGGTTACCGGTATGGGCCGTGGTGCGGGCAATGCGCAAACCGAGAATTTGTTGGCGCTGTTGGCGAAGCAGGGTAATACCCATTACCAACCGGATGCAGTGTATGAATTGGTGGTGCGCTACTTCGAATCGATGCAGCGCGAATGTGGTTGGGGGAGTAGCTTGCTTTACTTCCTCGGCGCTCAGAATGACATTCACCCTACCTACATTCAGAACCTACTTTCTAGCTCTCATTACGGCACAGAAGAGGTGGTTGGCGCTATTGGTTATCTCAGCTCACTTGAGGGGACTTCTAGCTACAGCGGCGAAGTGCTTGAGGCTGCGCTGAATATTAATAGCCAGGCCAAGCCAGTCTCTGGTAGTGATAAACTTAAGGGCTTGTTCGCAGGGCGTGAAGTGCTCATTGTCAATAACGGTCCTAGCTTGGCAAAGTATTTGCGTGATGTTGAAACCTATATTCGCGAACGTCAGCCAGTGGTGATTGCGGTTAACGTTGTTTCTGAATTGGCTGAAGACTTTGTTGACTACTTCTGTGTTTCTCACAATACAAAGTACCTCTCTGAAAGCACTACGTATCAGCAGCTAGTTAAGCCGCTAATCCTACCTGCTCACCGTTTTGGGAGCGCTGAGCTGGGCGATTTGAAGGTGCCATTCGTTGATTATGGTATTCAAGTGACGTCTGACGAATTCTCCGTCAAAGGCAACTTCTGCGTAGTCCCCTTTGACCTCACTTTTGCCTATGCGGTTGCCGCAGCGGTAGAAGGCAAAGCAAGCTTAATTACCTTGGTGGGTTCAGACGGCTATAAGTCTACCGATGCTCGTCAGTTAGAGATGCTGAAATTGATCTCAACCATGCGACGCTCCGACGCTGGGGTTGAGCTGAAGTCCTTAACGCCATCCTCTTACCCAGTCGCGAAGGGTTCAATTTATGCACCCGTTATTTGAATATGACTTGGTAATCTTTGATTGCGACGGTGTGATCCTAGATGCCAATCAGCTCAAAATCGCTGCGATGGAAAGGGCCGTGCTTAAGCACGGCTTTTCTGTGTCCGAGGCGGCAGACTGCAAGCAATATTTTAGTGAGAACTTTGGTAAGTCGCGCTTTCATCATGTGCGTTACTTTGTAGAGAATATCCTGCCCGTTCAGCCCTCTAGCGCCGAAGAAGTCTATCAATCCATTATTGATGAATTCGCTGCACAGTGCCGTGAAAGCTACGCGGATGCGCCCATTACGCCTGGATTTGAAGTCATGCTTAATAAATTGACGGATAAAAAGGCCGTGGCCAGTGGCTCTGAACAGCAGGAGCTTCGAGCGCTGTTTGCGAACCGAGGCATGAGTCAGCATTATGAAAATATTCTCGGCTCACCCACAGCAAAAAATGACAATGTCGCGACATTGCTAGCGGAAATTCCCCATAGTCGTGCTGTGATGGTTGGCGATGCCGTAGCGGATTATGAAGCGGCGCAGGCGAATGGGATTGATTTCATCGCTTATGTACCCTATTCGAATGTTCCAAAGAGAATGAAAGCGTTGGCGGCGGAGCAGAATTTCCCCTGTTTGGATGAGTGGCCGAGGTAATAATGAGTTCACAGTTGAGTTTTGCGGTAGTGATACCCGCACGTTATCAGTCCAGCCGATTCCCAGGTAAGCCCTTGGTTGATATTTTGGGTAAGCCAATGATTCAACACGTGTGGGAGCGTTGTACTGAAGCGGTAGGCGCTGAATTGGTATATGTGGCAACGGATAGCGAAGAAATTCAATCCGCTGTTGAAGCCTTTGGCGGGCAGGTGGTGATGACGTCGTCCACGTGTCTCACCGGTACCGATCGCCTTGCAGAAGCAAATGTTGCGCTAAAGCGCGACTTTTTGATTAATGTGCAGGGTGATGAGCCATTGATTAATCCTGCTGATATTACTCGCGTCATTGAACGCTATCAGGATTGCCCTGAGCAAATTGTTAACGCGATGGCGGCAATCCACTCCGAGGAAGAGTTTCGGTCTAACTCCGTACCCAAGGTGGTCGCTTCAAAAAGTGGCCGCCTGATGTATATGAGCCGTGCGGCGATTCCTACTACCAAGGAATTAGCCTTTGAGGGTTCCTTTAAACAGGTGTGTATTTATGCCTTCAGTGCGGCGCACTTGGAATTCTTCGCCAGTAGCGGCGAGAAGACGCCCGTTGAAAATCTTGAGGATATTGAGATTCTCCGTTTCCTCGAAAACGATGTTCCCGTTCAGATGGTGGAAGTAGATAGCGCGAGCATAGCGGTAGACTTTCCTGAGGATGTGGAGCGAGTAGTCCATCAGATTAAGTCCATGTCTCGATGTTGATTTAACCAACCTTCGCATACAGAACACAGTCGATAGTCGTATTTCATACACCAGGGACTCTCGTCTCAATTACGTGAATATGTGTACCGGAAGAGTTGCCTCTTCTGCTGTGGCGTCGGAGTGAACTTTGTATTCGAGGTTCAGGGTCAATGAAAAATAATCAAAACCCTTTCGATCGTTCTCATAACAGCTAAGCCAAAGGGCTTTGGTTGAACCTAACGCCGCCAATTTTATTATTTTTTAGTGTCGAGAATCACTTCTGAGTTCAGAGGAACTTGAATGTTTTACCGAAACCAGTTTAGTGTCGATGAAAACTAGGCAAGTGGATGAGTCAGCTTAAATTATGGTATGCGATAGTGTGTTCCTAGGGTAACGGTACAATATCGCTATACTGTTGTTTTGTAGGCGTCATTCGCTGTATTTGATATGATTGAAGGCAATCGATATTACGAGCTCTTACAGTGACGGGTAGTAGAGCACTTCTTGGGTAGTTTCAAACGGGTGAAAAACATTGTTTATTGATGTACATAGCAAATTTATTGAAGTGGTAGCTAATTCAGGCTTATTCGATCAGTCATTTTATGAAGGGCAGGTTGGCCAGACTTTTAGTAGTCAGCAAGACGCCATTGCGAGCTTTGGAGCTAAGTCAATCACTGATAACTATATGCCAAATAGACTGTTCTCCCCCCTCGAGTATGTGCAGTTGTACCCAGATGTAATTATGGCGCTGCAACACCCGTTTTTTCACTATATTCAGTTTGGTAGACACGCCGGTAACCGTCCAGGTTTCAATTTTAAACCATCTAGATACGCTAGAGAATTGGGTGTGAAGTTGCCTGATGTCTTGGGACATGCGCTAGAGCAGGGTTTATCGCTAAGCGAGTCGACAGAAACTATTGGGGACTTTACGGTATATCAAAATAATGCAATTCATGGATGGCTACGTCGAGAGCACCTCGGCGAGCAGCTATGTTGCAGGATTGCGGATGGGCCTATTAAGTCACTAGATGTCGTTATCGAAAAAACAGGAGTTATGGGTGCGATTTCCGGTCAAGTAGCAACCTTTCATGCCAAAGTACCTGTAATTGATCTCCTGACCGAAGCCGGCAGACTTAAAAGTACTGAAGTGACACTCTTAATGTATCGGGGTGAGTCGACCCCCGTCCTACAGAGTGAGCTGGTGGTAGCGAAGAAAGATTTGATCACAACACTACTCGAGCAATGGGAGTATGATCCCAATTTTACGCTTAAGCTATTGCACTGTATTGACATCGACTTGATATCAGCGCTGTCTTTAAAACAGCTGTTGGCGGTATTATCGAATTTAGTCACAACGAAATTGTATGGCGTATTGCCTCATCGTGAGGCAGTACTAACGTTGTCCGTAAGGCACTTAGAGAGTTTTAGCGTCGGCGATCTGCGTTATATGTTCAAAGACTATTTCAACGTGATGCAGATTCTAGCGCCTCATGTGAAAGGCAGTCGAAAGTTGGTGAAAGTGATGCTAGAGCTCATGCATCAAATGGATCCGATAGAGAGTTTTCTCTTGTCTCGTCAGCTTCGGCATACCGACGCTAATCTTTCACTGCTTCTACCTAAAGATCGAAGTGATTCAGATACTAGTAAACTGTTCTCGTGCAAAAGCGTCACCGAGCAAGTGGAGTTCTATCACACGCTAAACGAAACATCGCGCACAGACATTTGGCCGCATGTGGTGCAATGCTGTATTGATGCTAACCAACTTGAGAGCTTGACAGAATTTCGCTTACCTCGGCAATTTGAGCTCTGGGTGGTTGAGTTAGAGAAACAAAAAACCTCTTCGGTTCCTCGATATCAACTTCTAACGCTGCTTCTGTCACAAATTCAATTTATGCCCAGTATTTCGCTGAGCATGATTATTATCGATACCTATCTTGAAGACGTTGAGAAAGATGAGGCAGTTTGGTTAGGTGCCTCGGAACTAACACTAGCGTTTAATATCCTAAATCATGCGTCAGTCATGCCGCGTTTAGAGCAGCTTATAAATTTAGCAGCTCAACGTGATTGGGTGGGCCGAGGGGGGATTATTCGCTGCACACTGAATTATCTGAATCAACAAAGTCCCGCTGATGCAAAATTTCCTCCTTTGCTGAATACAGCTTTAATGCATTTTGGGCTATGTAGTGATTTTTTGTTCGGCCTTTCTGAAGTTCAAATGAACTTCAGTTCATCGGAACATGTTTCAGCATGCAGAGCTGAGTATCAAACCTTACGTGAAGTCCTCAATACCGTTGAGAGTTTACAGAATGGCCGTGAGCCAATCTTCAAATTAATCGCCATTATGTCGAAATTGAAAAAAACTCGTCTCGCCAAGCAGTCTTTGGAGCGATTTTGCTACGGTATATACCTTTACGCACGACAGCACTACAACGCGAGAGATATGGCGTTAGCCTTTGGAGAGTCCAATTCGGTCGGGCACTACGATAAGCTTTTGTTACTATCCGAAAGTAATCAGCCTAATGGCGATAACGTAGCGAAGATTAATGGCCGATCTAAACCATTTGTGAGCCCTTCATTACAGAAGCTTTACCGGCGAACGCTACAGGCACGTCGTGATTCAGATGAAACTGTTTTGGAGGAAATCGCTGGCGTATGTATTGAATTGCGCAGACAGCTCGGTCGCGGATTTGACGCTCCGCTTAGTGCGACGTATGGATCTGCCGTAAGATTATATTTAAGTGAGTTAATATTCTTTGATGTACATCGTAACTCCGCCCAATTCGATTCACTTGTTAGCAGTGCTCTTGACGTAAAATTACTAGAACCTCGTCAGGCGGTTGAAGTAGAAATTCAAATAGCCCTTGTATCGCTTGAATCAAAGGAAGATTGTGAAGCCTCTTCTCTAACCTTTGTTAGTGCCAAGGCAAAGTCTGTAGTGGCTAGGTCAATTGAGGCGAGAGGGATCAAGCAAACTTGCCAGTATTTACGTCAGAGAATTATTTTTCCCTATACCTGTGTGCTGGTTTATTCTTGCCAAGCGTATCAATCCACTCGTCAAAAGGTCTTAGCTGAATCCTGGGTAGCTTATGCACGAGCTTCGGGTATTGATGTGCGTTTTGTGATGGGCGGTACGAAGGAATCGTTTCATGATGATCAGGTCATCTACCTAGATGTTGAAGATAACTACGAGTCGTTACCTCAGAAGTCATTGGCAATGTATAAGTATGTGCAAGGTCACATAGGAGCACTTCATTTCTACAAGATTGACGACGACTGTCTGTTAAACGTAGATGCTCATTTTTCGGACCCGGTATTCTTTAGTTTTGATTATTGGGGTAGAAGGTTGAAGAAAGGAATTGGCGACGTTGATCGTGATTACCACCAAAATAAATCCACCTCAGCAGAGGCGCGTAACGCTCTCGATTTATCTCCCGAGGAATCTGTATATGCCGATGGCGGCACGAGTTACTCGCTGTCACGTCATGCCTTAAATCAATTACTCGCCGCCTCGACTGAGCATGCAAGTTTGGTTTCACGATCATTCTATGAAGATAAGCTTATCGGTGACCTCTTGGCGACGAAAGATATTGTTGTGAGTGATGAAGGAATGCGCTGCGTCGTCCGAAGAATTTTGGATGGAGCAATTGAAGGCTACGCTTGGGAATATAATATTTACCCGTCATCGGAAAATAATATTCGTATACTCCACTCGGAATCGCCGCAACATTTAGCCGAAATTTGGCAGCAAAACTTTGTTCAAGCGGACGCTCTTCAGCGGGAGTTGGGTTCAAAGATTATCTCTAATCAGAAAATTGATGGTTTTAAGCTTTATACTGAGCGCGGTGTCACGAGTTTCCTTGAAGAACTGCGGGTAACAAATGAGTTAAAGCACGCGCAAAAGGTGGCTGTTATAGTTGCGAAGGATGAATCAACTCATCTAGGGGCATTATTAGCGCACCATCGTTCGATCGGCTTCGAGCAATTTATCTATATTGATAATGGTTCAAAGGATGGTAGTTTAGAGTTCATGCTCGAGCAGCAAGGCGTCTCTATTCTAACCACTTCGCTGAATTATAGAGAAAGTCGTTATAGCGTTGAGTGGGTTGATACTGCTCTGATGAATTATTGCATTGGTAAATGGACATTAGTGATTGATGCTGATGAGTTTTTTACCTATCAAGGTTTTGAAGACAGAACAATTGATACACTCATTGCTGAGTGTGAAGGATCTGGGGCGCAGGCGGTTTTTGCGGCGCTCGTCGACTTTTATTCGGATGGCCCCCTAGTTGAAGCTGATTTATCAGATAGACCCTATTATCAGGTGCTAAATCACTTCGACAGCCAGGGTTCCCTTAATATTCGAGCTAAAGCCTCGTCTATTTACGGGCAAGCGCCAGTGTTGGATGGTGGAGTCAGGGCAAGAGTGTTTGGCCATCCAGAATCTACGCGTAATAGAACCTATGCTAACCAGAAAGTTTGTTTCTTTCGGTTTACTCCAGAGCTATTTTTAACGGAGGGTTTACACGAGCATTTTGGCAGGCGCCTTTCAGACGTGAAGTGCGCGTTGATGCATTTTAAATTTCATTCGGAGTTTGGCTCGAAGGTCCAAAAGCAATTGAAGGCGGGTCAACACTGGAATGGCTCGATTGAATATAAGATCTATATGTCGGTGCTGCAGAGTAGTCCGAATCTTAGCCTGTTCGATTCCGAGGTTAGTCGGATGTATCACACATCTCAAGATTTGGTTGATGCAGGCTATTTAACAAATTTTTAACGCAAGCAATGGCGTCTCGCCTCAATACTCGGGGCGTCTAAATGTATTTTTGAGTAAGTTTACGGTGTGGTTGTGATTGGCGAAAATTGCTATCATAACTCGGTAAGACAGTCGGTACATGACTTTGCGAGTTATCTCACTTAGTCGCAAAGAAAGTGCTTGTCTCCGGAACTGGGCCAACAATAGTATTTGATATAATGAAATGGCGTCTAGATTTTTGAGTCTTGAGTCTTGAGTCTTGAGTCTTGAGTCTTGAGCATATCTTCGCTCGCCATTCCTTACTAGCTTTGGAGTAAACGTATTGAAGCCTAATTTAGTGTTGCATATTGGCACGGAAAAAACTGGCACAACGTCGATTCAAAATTTCTTAGAGTTGAACCGTGCCAATTTTTTAAAAAGGGGTTTCTTTATCCCATCCTCTCTTGGCAAGGGTAATCACCGTAAGCTCGTTGCAGCAATTCAAGACTTCGATAAATGGGGAGATGATTTCTTCGATGAGCATAGTATTAGCACGCTTGAAAAGCGGCGCGAATTCTCTTTCAGTGTAATAAGCGCCCTTAAAACTGAGCTTAGTGCGGTTGATGAAAATACTCATACGGTTATCATTAGCAGCGAACACTTCCAATCACGTATATCACGCTATTCCGAATTAACCAACCTAAAGGCGCTGTGCGACGAGTTGTTCGATAACGTATCGATTGTCTGCTACGTGCGTGAGCAGGCAACGCTCTATGAATCGACGTACTCGACAATCATAAAATCTGGATCTGCGAATAACTTCGGAGAAATTGACGTTAATCAAATGGTAGGTAATTCGTATTATAATTACCGGTTACTGCTTGAGCCGTGGGCTAATATTTTTCATAAGAATTCCCTCAATATTAGGGAGTTTTCTACGAGTCGCTTTCGTGCGCAGGACCTGCTGCAGGACTTTGCTGGTGTGTTTTCGAGCGAGTTTTCCAAAGAACTAAATTTCTCAGTCCCCAAAGAGAATGAATCTCTATCCGTTCTTGGGCAGCATCTGGGCAGAATTCTGAATGCGCGTATCCCTAGGTATAAAGACGGCGGCGGTATTAACCCATTGCATCGGCAAATTATGACGTATCTCATCGAAAATTTTAGTGGCAATGGAGAGCGGTTGTGTGTCGAGCAGCGAGATAGGATCAGTGAGGCCTTCGGATCGTCAAACAGATGGGTCAGTGATAATTTTTGGGATGGTCGTGAAGATTGCTTTGAGCAGAGGGTTGAGATTGACTCTGGCGTTCATTCGGAAAGCGGATATTTAGCGTTAACTTTTACTATGCTGCTAGATATTTTAGTTGAAAGCACAACAGTGACATTGGAGCCTGAAGAAATTAATGTAATTCGCGATATCGCAATCGAAATTGAGCAAGACAGATTGCCATTATCTGAGAAATTAATGGCAATCGCCCATAAGTCCAGGCCGCATGGCACCATCATCCTTGAAAAATTGATTCACTACAGAAGTGTGCTTGAACAAGAGAAATAAGATAAATTATCTCATCAAAGTTTACACTTGCCTATTTTACTAGCATTAAAGGTCCAAAAATGTACCCTCTTTGTTTTACGCATCACTCCCTAGCTCAGAGTCGAGATCCAAGTTTGAATACGACGAATTTTGAATTATTTGAGCTTAAAGCCCGGACTAAAAAAGCGCCTGCAGAACTCCATCTTCTAAATGAGTTCGATGACACCCTTTGTGTAGATAGCCCCGAGAATAGTGTCGAAACCATTTCAGCAACAGCATACTCTAGCATTGAAAAGAATCGCCTCTTAGGGTTCATGGCTGAGGTTTACTTCGAGGCAAATCGCTATCGTGATGTTATTAGCTTGGCGCGCGAATCAAATGAAGATGGGCTCTTGCATGAACCAAGATTCGCCTATTTTTACTCCAGTTCATTGCTTGCTCTAGAAGACTATGACGCTGCGATAGAAGCCTGCGTGAGCGCAGCTGATATTGTAAATCAGAATTTTCGCTGTGTATTTTTCACTATCCAGGCCATGGCATATCGCTCTAAGAAGATGTTTTTTAAGGCAGGTAAACTTGCTGTTGAATCACTCAAAAATAATGCGAATTATCCAGCAGCCTACTGGATTCTCAAATTCTTACCTAATCATCTTAATCCTGCTCAATGTGCAAAGCTTTATCTGGCTCTGAAAGATGTAAGCCCTAAAAGCAATAGTAATGAAGCTGAGCTTTTGCAGACCGTGTTAATTGAGCTGGCATTTGGCGGTGAGTTACTGGGCGAGGGAGAGTCTCGAACCCGTCAATTAGTTCAGGGGAGTGCGGATAAAATCGCAGCTAAGATTAATGGTGTCTCTCGAAGCGAATTAATTGACGAACCTGACTTTATCATTTTGGGGATGCCCAAATGCGGTACGACGAGTTTGTTCAGTTTTTTGATGTCACGCCCCGATGTGGTCCGCCCTATCACTAAAGAAATGGGCTATTTTAGTAAGTACTACAGCCGTGGTAGCGAGTGGTATCGATCTAGCTTTCCGCATATATGTACCGCTGATGGCGTTAGACTAAAAACTGGAGAAGCGTCGCCTGGCTATATCTACTCAAGCAGTGCACTTGATCGCATAGTTGCTGACACAAGCCGAACGAAGTTTATCATAATGACCCGGGATCCTGTTCAAAGGGCGGTATCGAGTTATTATCACGTCAAAAAAATGCATGGTCAAAATCTGGATATTGAATCGTTTATGGCGAGAGAAATTGCACTGGGATCGAGCTCGGCTTTTCTCCAGAAATGTAATTTCTCGCATTACATTAAAGAAGCTGTTAGTCGGTTCGGTGAAGCGCGTGTCATGGTGATCGATTCTGAATCATTGTTTAGTGACTCATCTCAATTACGAAGTGTGCTAGATTTTTTAGGCCTGAATACCAACAATATTGGCAAATTACCACATTCGAATAAAGGGCATTATCAAAAACCCTCCGATAAAATGTTAGGTGATCTTCAAGCCTACTTCGCTAGCGAGTAGATTGATGTTCGATTTGTTTTAGAAACGATAGTAATCGTGATTAGAGCTCTGTGAGATATATGAATCAAGGTAAGTCAGAGGCCCCCTTTATCATCTGGACGTTTCGCAGAACGGGCGGGACAAATTTAGCTACGCACCTTTTTAGATCGTCGACATTCATGGCCACTGAGCACGAGGCTTTCAATCTTGACCGTCGATACGGGCATATTCTTCGTGACTTTAAAGCGACTAATTGTGTTGTTTCGCTAAGGAATCAGTTAAAGGAAGTCCTAATCGATAAACCGTTAATGAAGCATTGTCTCGAGCTAATGCCTATCGATTTTAATATTGAACTAGCTCGGGTGAGCTCTGAGCTAGGTTACAATCATCTCTTTTTATACCGTGAAAATCCTGAGTCAAGGCTGCTCAGTTTGTTTCTAGCTCAAACAACGGGAATTTGGGGGCCTCTCCAGGCAAAGAAAATCGACATAGATTCAAAAATCTTTGATACAGACATCGCTATCAATAAACTGCTGGACCACGAACGCAGTTGTAGAAATTCAATTCGTAGAATACATGAAGAGCTAAAAGGGCTGAATGTTGGGGTGGAAGCAGTAAGTTTCGAAAACCTGTATGAGAGCGATGAAGACAAAACAACATTACTAAGGAAGGTTTTCGACTCGCTAATTTCAACAGATACTCTCATACCAGCAGAACTGTTAGCAGGGCTACAACCTGCTGGACAAGGAACAAAAAAATACTACGATGAATTCCCAAATTATCAGGAATTCATTAGGCAAGCTAAGCTGCTGGGGACGTTGGAGCTTGAGTAACGCTAGAGCTTGCTATTCGTGTGTGTTTGATGACTGCTTTATGATGATTTTTAGAAGGTGCTCAATCGCCTTATTAGCGGATTCCTCCGTCCACAAATCTGTTCTTGAGTCCGGGTAGCGATCCCAGCGATCATGAAACAGCCCGCTATAAGGCGAGTCGACATTGAACTCATCCATTAACTGTTTGTTGCTCATCTCAAATTCAGCGTAGAAAGCGTGGGCATCTGCTTTAGAAGGTAGTCCCGATGGCGATTCTGGTGCTCCAAATACAATCTCTTTCCTTAGGTCTTTGGGGACGCCTACCTCATTGCATAAATGTCCGATCTTCGTTGTAATCATCCCAGGGGTCTTATTTTTTTCTGTAGTATTACCAATATTGCGTACAATGCCAATTTTTCGACCGAAGTCTTTAACAACGCAACCATCATCAAAGAGGTCTCGATCGTACACATTGATTTTAATTTTTTCTCTGCCAAAAACTTCAGCCCATTTGCAGACTATTGAGTAGTAATTTAGTCGCTCCTTCGGGAGGCTTTCGGGAAGTGAAATTGGACCAAAAGTTGATCTATTTACGCCGCTGACTACCTTTCCTCTAATACGCTGTTGATAGGCAGAGATTGCAAATTCTTCCTGTCGACGAAGATAGATATATACCTCAATGTCAAACTCGCCTTTAAGGCTTTGGAATATAGCCCGAATATCCGACTGATCGATGGCGTATAGCCATTCGTTAGAATAGATTAACAAGTTTGTATTTTGGCGAATAAGCCGACTCTTAAAGGCTTCAATGTCCTTGATAGCTTGTCGGCCGTTCATATCATATAAAAAGGAAAAATCAGAAGTCTTCTGTTTAGAGTAAAACCTTTGAATAGAAGAAGAGCCTGTCTTTCCGCTCCCAATATGTAGTATTAGCTTTCTCATTATTTACCTATTTGAGCTATCTCTAGGAAACTTCGTTCATTAGAATGGTGTGACTTTATCGCAATTTTGATGACTACTAATCGTGTAAGTATTTTACACTTTGAGGGATCCTTTAGCAGGAGACTTTTTTAGGGCCACTTGTTTCCTAAGGAGCGCTGCAGCGGCTTGGAAATGTTTCGCTTGGATTGGATTTTTAGCTTCCCGATTCTCGCTTATCAGTTTCAAATCTTTGGCCCAAAGGCCCATTCCCTTCGCTTTTACGACTATTTGTAACCTCTCTGATACTCGTTGAGTTCGATAAGAAGCAGGTGGTACGAAGTCACTAAGTAAATCGGTGGAGTAGCCAAAGGTATCGAAATCATCTTGGTAGATGTCTTGAATGATGCTCGCCTCTTCCTTGCTGATAAGATCTTTATAGGTTTCCGATGAGCCGGTTGCGTGATGGCGACGAGTTTTTAGCTCAACCCGATGCTTGGATAAAAAGCTTGCGACTTCTCCCATCTCCTCTAAGCGCCCAATAAATTGAGGCTGAATATCATCCTTATAAAGATTGAAGACTTGCGGTCGGTAATGAGCGTTGGCTGTCTCTAGAGTGGGTAGTTCTCTAACTCGTTGGAGAAACGTAAGAAAAGAAATCTTCTGAGGCGCATCAAATCCAAGTTGGTTGAAGTATCGTTTTTTTCTTTCACCTCCCGCGTCTCCTTGAAAATTGAATTTATCCAAAAAGCAGGAGAGAATCCGACTATAAGGGTTGCGTGTGACGGCGAAAATTGGCACATCGAGATGCGGGGGGAAAGTTAGCCCCGCGGCGTTTGCTGAGCTGTGGATGTCTTCACCCTCGGGGATATCGCTAATGGATAGCGAATTTTTGATTGTTGTACAGCCACATTTGGGGTTCGATAAAAAAATAAGATCTCGATGTCTTGCATAAAAAATATTTTGGAGTTTCATTATTGTTCCCCTGAAATTAGACGCTACTAGCCAGACTTAAGTGCCACGCTAGCGAACCATTATATTAATGTCGGCGATATCGTGCCACAACAACATTAAAGATCAATAAGGTCAACGCTCGCGAGTAAAAACGGGGAAGATCATACAATTCTGAGTTTGTTAATAGCTTGATTTCTGGTTCTCGAAATTTAGCTGGTGGCGTGATTCGCAGAAGACTATACAGGTTACTTAGTGGCT
Source organism: uncultured Umboniibacter sp. (assembly GCF_947497555.1). Classification (NCBI taxonomy): domain Bacteria; kingdom Pseudomonadati; phylum Pseudomonadota; class Gammaproteobacteria; order Cellvibrionales; family Cellvibrionaceae; genus Umboniibacter; species uncultured Umboniibacter sp. The sequence goes on along the minus strand of NZ_CANMGY010000015.1, from coordinate 11,639 downwards.
ATGTATATTTATAGACTAATTACCTTTCGAGATCTTCATTCTAGTCGAAGTTAGGTGCATGCAGCGGACTCTTTTCTGAGGAATGACAGGTTGTCGAGAGTCAGTATTTCTAGCACTTAGAGCGTGCCTAGCCTCGGAACGCTCTACCCCATCTATATTTGCTTGGAATGCAACGTCGATGTATAGCTTTATCCTTAGGCTCTGGCGTTATAATTGCTTGAAGTTCTACACGATGTTTGCATATTCCAGTGCGCTTTCGGCATTCTAGGGTGTCGTCAATTTAGCGCTCGAAGTATATGGTCCACTCGGTTAAACTGTGTTATTTATGAGAATCGAGTTTTGGTAATGCGGTATAGAATTCTTGTTACGGGTGGAGCGGGTTTTATTGGTTCAGCGGTCATTCGGTATTTAACCAACGAAACAGATCATGAAGTACTTAATATTGACAAGCTCACCTATGCTGGCAACTTAGAGTCCCTTCTGGAGGTGAGTGCCAACCCTCGCTACACATTCATTCAGGCCGACATTTGTGATGCGGAGGCTATGAAGCAGGCCTTTGGCGAGTTCAAACCCACGCACGTGATGCACCTCGCAGCCGAATCCCACGTTGACCGCTCTATTGATGGGCCACTGGAATTTGTGAATACCAACGTAATGGGCACCACCGTTTTGTTAGAAGCGGCCAGAGCCTACTACGCATCGCTGAGCGAAGATGCTCAGGAAGTATTCCGTTTTCATCATATTTCTACGGATGAAGTGTATGGGGACTTAGAAGGCCCTGAAGATCTGTTCACGGAAACGACGCCCTACGCACCAAGTTCACCTTACTCGGCGAGTAAGGCTGCCTCAGATCATATGGTTCGAGCCTGGTACCGTACCTTTGGTCTGCCGGTAGTGATCACCAACTGCTCCAATAACTACGGGCCGTATCACTTTCCCGAGAAGCTTATTCCGCTAGTGATTTTGAATGCGCTTGAGGGTAAGCCATTGCCGATTTACGGTAAGGGTGACCAGGTTCGCGATTGGTTGTATGTGGAAGATCATGCGCGCGCGTTGGTGAAAGTCGCAACCGAAGGCGTCTTAGGCGAAACCTATAACATTGGCGGTCACAACGAAAAGCAGAATATTGACGTAGTGAAAAAGATCTGTTCATTGCTTGATGAATTGGTAGGCTATAAGCCGAACTCAATTGAAAAATTCGAAGACCTCATTACCTTTGTAACCGATAGGCCTGGGCATGACCAGCGCTATGCGATTGATGCAACCAAGATGAGTAATGAATTGAACTGGCAGCCGCAGGAAACATTTGAGTCCGGCATTCGCAAAACCGTTGAGTGGTACTTAGCCAACCAAGGTTGGTGCCAAAATGTTCAAGACGGCAGTTATCAACGCGAGCGCCTAGGTGGCTCACAAGATTCGCAAGGAGGCGAAGCATGAAAGGAATAGTCTTAGCGGGCGGTGCGGGATCTCGGTTGCACCCTATCACCATGGGAACCTCCAAGCAGTTAATGGCTGTTTATGACAAGCCAATGGTGTATTACCCCATATCGACCCTGATGCTAGCAGGCATCAAAGATATCTTGATGATCACTACACCTGAGGATCAGGCTGGCTTTAAGCGACTGCTGGGTAGTGGTCAACGCTTTGGCATCAATATCGAATACGCGGTGCAAGAACAGCCGAATGGCCTAGCTGAAGCTTTCCTCATTGGTGAGGAGTTTATAGGTGATGACTCCGTTTGCCTGGTGCTCGGTGACAATATCTTCTACGGACATGGCTTTACCGCGGAATTGAAGATTGCAGCACAGCGGAGTGCTGGCGCAACGGTATTCGGCTATAAGGTACGTGATCCTGAGCGCTTTGGCGTAGTGGAGTTTGATAGCGAAGGGCGAGCTATTTCCATTGAGGAAAAGCCCGAAAAGCCTAAATCTAAGTACGCCGTAACAGGACTCTACTTTTACGATAATAGAGTGGTGGAGATTGCCAAAACCATTGAACCATCGCATCGCGGTGAGCTGGAAATTACTACCATTAACCAGCGTTACCTTGATATGGGCGAGCTAAACGTCAGTTTGCTGGGTCGCGGACATGCTTGGTTGGATACCGGCACCTTTGACAGCCTGCTTGAAGCGGGCCAGTTTGTTCAGACCATTGAACACAGACAATCATCCAAGGTGGCGTGCCTTGAGGAAATTGCCTTTGAAAATGGCTGGATGACTAAGGAAGAAGTGCTGGAGCGTGCTAAGCCGTTTATGAAAACGAGCTATGGGCAGTACCTAGTAGATGTAGTAAATGAAGAAGGCTTTATGAAATGAAGGTTAGCACCACGAAGTTAGATGGCGTATTGATTATTGAGCCAAAGATATTTGGTGACGAACGAGGGTTCTTCCTAGAAACCTACCATGAAGAACGCTATCACGAGGCTGGGATTAAAGCGCATTTCGTGCAGGACAATCACTCTTTCTCATCTCAAGGTGTTTTAAGAGGTCTGCACTTTCAAAAGACAAAACCGCAGGGTAAGTTAGTTCGCGTTTTAGCTGGCGAAGTGTATGACGTAGCGGTAGATATCAATCCCGATTCTAAGACCTTCGGCGAATACGTGGGGGTTACCTTAACCGGTGAAAACCACAGACAATTATACGTGCCACCTGGGTATGCGCACGGCTTCTGTGTGGTGAGTGAAACAGCACACTTCCTGTATAAGTGCACAGACTTTTATGATCCTAGTGACGAAGGCGGTATTATTTGGAATGACCCAGATGTAGCGATTGAGTGGCCAATTACTAACCCTAACCTCTCTGGCAAGGATCAAGTGAATCAAACCTTAGCGGCTTATGCGAAGGAGCTAAGATCGTGAAGATCATGATTACGGGTGCCAAAGGCCAAGTTGGCTGTGAGTTGGTTCAGCTCTGCGAAGAAAGAGGCTTGAACTATGTGGCCTTTGATTCGAAGGGGCTAGATATCACCGATGAACAGGCAGTGATGGAATGCGTTAAGCGCGAACAGCCTAGCGTTATAATCAATGCAGCGGCATATACCGCGGTTGATAAGGCCGAGGGTGATCCTAATGCGGCCTTTGCGGTGAATGCCGAGGGGCCAAAGTATTTAGCGTTGGCGGCTAAAGCGGGGAATGCGAAACTTATTCACATTTCCACGGACTATGTGTTTGATGGGGAAAAAGACGGGGCGTATACCATTGATGATGAGCCCAATCCAATAAATGTTTATGGAGCTAGCAAGTTAGCAGGTGAGCTAGCTGTCCAGACAACTGATAAGTCTGCAGTGATCATTCGAGTTGCTGGCGTCTTCGGGATTGCGGGTGATAATTTTGTTAAAAAGATTATTAGTAGAGCACGCGCTACCGGCGAGCTCACGATCGTTGATGATCAATTCGTGGGGCCAACAGCAGCAGCATTGATTGCAGAATTTGCAGTTCTTCAGCTAGCTGTCACGAAACTAAAGGGTTTGTTACATTTAGAAGTGGAAAACCATTTTAGTTGGTCCCAATATGCCAAACAAATAGTTGGCATAGCTGAAGGGATGGGAGTTTTACGCGGCGGCGTGAACATTAAGAGTATCAGCGCCTCGGCATTTGAAGCGGCGGCAAAAAGGCCGCGAAAGGTTAGACTGGTTGGAGTTAGGGTTGATTTCGAGCACTCGTTAGCCATGTATATTAAGCAGACAATAACAAGTATAGATTTTGAACGCGCAGATTAACTGAGGATTCTAAAGGGATGTTGGAAGAAGCCACTATGAATAAGTTCATTAACGAAGACAAATTAGAGAATTCAAAAAAAATTGTTTTGAATTCAGGTCTATTCGATCATAGTTGGTATGACCAGTATGGAAAATTTAAGGGAAGAGCCGAGGCGGTTGAGCATTACTTAACCCAGGGTGCAGACTTAAATTACATGCCAGTCCCGGACTTTGACGGTCAATTCTATTTGTTAATGTACCCTGAAGTGTCGGCTGCTGGCATTAATCCTCTTGTACATTTTATCAGCTATGGCGAGGCGCAACTTCGGATGCCCAACCCCTATCTTGATCTTAATGCCTACAAGGCCAAGCAAGGGTTGCCTGAGCAAGGTGTGCTGAAACATTATATTGCTTCCGGACGACCTGAAGGGCCATGGAGCAGAGAACCAAGTCTATTTACGATTGAAGCAAGTAATCAAGGAAGAGTCCGAGTGCGGCCTTGCTCCCGGAGTAAGCAACGAGAATTACTCAAAATTACTGTTTCGGATCAAGATGTGGCAACGCTTTGGAGTGACCCGGATATTAATGCGGGGGAATTGGAAGTTTGGGCCCCCCCTGCGTTCCGCAACGGCGAAACTCAGTTGGTTACCTGCACAAAGGTAGTCAGTGGTAAATTAGCAGGAGCCACGCTAACAGTTTTTGATGCGATTCAAACCCCTTTGCAGTATCTTAAGGGGAGCGAGATGATGCCGCAAATGGCGAGGTTAAGTGGCCGAGCTGCGGATCGCTATGAAAACTTACAGCTTCGATTGGCTAACCTCTCTTCATTGGATGAATTGAAGAATATACAGACTAACCATCAGACTTTGCTTGAGGGCTATCGCGGGCGCAAAGCGTTTCCTGCATTCTCCTTGCCGAAAGTCGACAAGCCTCGCGTCTCCATTGTTGTGCCAGCTTATAATAGCTTCGAACTAACCTACCATTGCATCACCTCTATTAGCTTTGCGAGTACCATAGTTTCCTATGAGGTGATTTTGGCGGATGATTGCTCCACTGATATTACTGCTGAAGCGGAAAGTATTATTGGTAATCTGGTAGTGTCTAGGCCAAAAGAAAATTCTCGATTCCTCAGGAACTGTAACCTAGCAACGCAAAAGGCTAAGGGTGAGTTCGTCGTTTTCTTGAATAACGATACCGAAGTGCTATCAGGTTGGTTAGATGAGCTGGTTGAAGTATTGGATAACGACCCGTCAATTGGCTTGGTAGGCTCTAAACTTCTAAACCGCGACGGCTCCATTCAGGAAGCTGGTGGTGTTGTTTGGGGGAATGGGCAGCCCTGGAATGCAGGTAGGGATAAAATTCGCCTAGACCCAGAATTTAATTATCTTCGTGATGTTGATTACGTGACGGGCGCGGCAATGTGTCTTCGCAAAGATTTATGGGAGACGGTTGGTCGCTTTAGTGATGAATTTGCCCCCTGTTATTATGAAGATACCGATCTTGCTTTCAAGGTTCGTGCGGCGGGTTATCGAACCTGTTATGTGCCCACATCAGAAGTCGTTCACTTTGAAGGCCAAAGTCACGGTACCGATGTCACTAAAGGGCTAAAGCAGTACCAACTTATTAATGAATCTGCTTTCCGCCGTAAATGGTATTCTGACTATAAGGGTAACGGCGAGGCGTCATTCGAATCTTTGCATTTGAACAAGGACCGCCACATTGAGCGGCGAGTTATCATGTTCGATAACGAGGTTCCTCAACTGGGCAGAGACGCCGGTAGCTACGCGGCAATTCAAGAGCTTAAACTACTACAATCATTGGGCTACAAGGTAACCTTCGTGCCACTAAATTTTGCTCATCTAGGTAAGCATACAAGGCGATTACAGAAGATGGGGGTAGAGGTTCTTTATGCTCCCAACTATTTTGATCTCGATGAGCTACTGGATAAACGTCTCAAGGAGATGGATTTAGTCTACATCACCCGTTTTGGCGTTGCTGAGCAAGTTTTGGATAAGATCCGTTCACGAAGCCAGGTGAAGGTCTTGTTCAATAATGCGGATCTTCACTTCCTTCGCGAGATTCGCGGAGCAGTGGCAGAGGGAAGTGAAAGTGCTGCGATGGAGCGCGCCCTAAAGATTCGTGAGCGTGAGCTCGCGATTTGCCGCAATGTTGATGCAGTACTTTGTTACAGCAAAGCCGAGCATGCAGTGCTTGAGTCACATTTATGCGATACATCTAATCTTCAGTTGACCCCGTGGGTCCTCGACACGCAACCGAAACCTGAGTCCTTTGAGTCACGTAAGGGAATTACCTTCTTAGGTGGGTTTGGTCATACTCCCAACGTGGAAGCGGTAGACTTTATTGTTAAAGACGTGATGCCTCAACTCGAGAAAATTAGGCCGGATATCAAACTCTATGTTTACGGTTCGAACATGCCCGAGGTTTTTGACGACTACAACTGTGAAAACGTTGAAATGGTGGGCTACGCGAAAGAGCTGGCGGATGTGTACCAGCAGCATCGTATATTCGTAGCACCATTACTCAGTGGCGCCGGAATTAAAGGAAAGGTGCTAGATGCCATTTCGTATCGTACCCCCTGTATCTTGACGGATGTTGCCGCAGAGGGGACCGGGTTAGTTGATAGGGTTAACGCTGTGATAGCAAACTCGGTGGATGAGTGGGTTGCGGGAATTATTGAACTCTACGATAGCAAAGAGGCTTGGGAAAGCTACTCAGCGGGATCAAAGGTACTCCACGAACACCGCTATTCACATGAACATGGTCGCAAGCAGATGAAAAATATACTTGAGAGTGTCGGCATCTTTGCCGGTTAGTGCTCTAGTGGAGAGCCATACCAGCCCTCGTGTGTTAATTTGTACCGGTTTTCACCGCAGTGCGACATCTGCAACGGCGCTGCAACTTGCCGAGGCAGGCCTGCCTATGGGGAATCGCCTCATGGGCGGCAGTATTTCCAACCCATTAGGGTTTGGCGAAGATCTTAGTGCGGTTGAGCTTCATGACTCATTATTGCAAGCGAACTCCACGGACTGGCAGTATGCGGGGGAAGGTGAGCTTAAGGTGGCTAGCAGCAGGGCGTTGGAACACTACGTTCAATTGCGCGATAGCTCCCTGGCTCGAAGTCGATTAGAGGAACTTACATTAGCAGGTCAGGACGCCGAGATTTCGGCGACAAGTTGGGGGTTAAAGGACCCGAGAGCGTGCTTGTTTTTAGAAAGCTGGCATCAGCTTCTTGGAGCGCGCGGCGCATATCTGTTTGTCCTACGTCACTGGTCTGCAAGCATTGAGTCATTATTAACCCGCTCAAGTCGCGAGTTGGCCCATAATCTATTGGAACCGTCGCTAAGTAACCAGCATCTTAAGTTTTGGCAAAAGCCAGAGCTTGCCGCTAAAATGTGGCTGTCCTATTGCAAGCGGATGTTAAATTTTGCGAAGCGTTATCCGGCGCAAACGCTCTTAGTGACGCAACGTGCTTTGTTTGAAGGCGCGCCCCTCGTTAGCGAGCTTAATACTCGCTTCGAACTGGGCTTAAATGAAAGTTCTAAGTCAGTATTAAAGACAAGCTTGTTAAGGGATGAAGCCTCCGAACATGTTGTACGCGAGATTTCCGAATCGCTGCGTTACGAGTTAGACCTCGTTTGGCAGGAGCTTCTCGCACTAGCGGATTTTAAGTCTGAGGATGAGCTGCCGATTTATCATCCTATTGAAGAGTGCTCAGCAGGGTTCATAGCCCGTTATCAGCAAGCTACTCGAAGAATTAATACAGAAAACGCACCAGTATTAACTGAACAACAACGTTTCGCTGCTTTTCAAAAAAGTATCAATGCTTTAACTGCTGAAACGTCTGTACTGGAGCTGCTACAAAGCCATACCGGTAAGTTTTCATCTGAGTGTCATAGTGACATCTGTGAATTAGTTCATGACTTAACAACTCGGTTTTCCCTTTCCGGCGAGCTTATGCTGCAATTAGCCAGATGGTTGCAAAGGCAAGGTCTGCATCAAAAGGCGCTGCATAGCTATCAAGAGAGTTTAGCGTTAGGCTTGGACTATCCTCATATTTATTTGAGTATCGGCAACTGCTATCAATCACTGGGGGATCATTCAAAGGCGTTACAATGCTATCAGCAAGCGATAGATAAGAATCCGAATAATCCTCAGTTTTATGTGGCTAAAGCCCAACTAATGAGAGCTGAAGGTAGGATTGATGAGGCGTTAGTACAGTTCAACAGCGCCTATATAATTGGGCCCCAGCGGATGGGTGTTATCTTACCCTATTGTGACTTGTTAATTCAGCTTAATCAGCTAGATGAAGCTAAAGGGCTAATTGATAGATTTGAAAGTAAAGAGACCAACCCTTGGCTAGAACGATTGAATGAACGGATCCTATTTCTGTTGGATAGCGATCACGGTAAGAGGCATTATGCGCAACTCAAAAAACGGAATTTAGCGGTTAACGACAAATTCGAATGGCTCGCGCAAACGTCAGTGCTCATCTCAGCGTCATCATCCGAAGCAGATTTTTTGAGGCGCGTTGAGGGACATTGGCTTGAGTTTGCATTGTAGCATTGGGGGCTTTAGGCTTTTAGATTAGGGATAGTCGCTGACAAGTTGCTGAAGGAATAACGACCTACAGATTATCGCTTAGTAAAGGGAATAGTAATGAGAACGATCATACTACATTATCACCTATTTAAAAATGCTGGCACGTCACTTGACGCCGCATTTAAAGAGAATTTTAGTGAGCTAGAAGGAGAGTGGGTGACGAAAGAGTTCCCGGCACAACCTGCTCGAAATAGAGCAGAGTTAAAGCAATGGATTATCGATAACCCACAGGCAAAGTGCTTTTCTTCTCATACGGCTATATTTCCGGTGCCTGAAATCGAGGGAGTGAAGATTATTCCTGTTATCTTTTTGAGGCATCCGATTGATAGAATTAGCTCCGCCTATAATTTCGAGAAAAAGCAGAAAGTAGAAGGCTTTGGTTCTACGCTAGCACGAAACACAACATTCTCCGGTTATGTTGAAACAAGGCTGTCACTGCCCTTTGATAGGCAATGTAGGGATTTCCAGGCGTTCCGTCTAGCTACTATGTTTGGCGAGCAACATGGTGATGAGGCTAGTAGAGCGAAGATGGCTATTGAACGTTTACCTTTTGTTGGTTTGGTTGAGAAGTATTCTGAATCCTTAGAGCGATTAGAGTCTCTCCTTCGGGACGAGGGTTTTGATGATCTTACGCTAAAGCCAATGGAGGCGAATGTATCTAGAAATACCGCCAAAAGCCTAGACGAGAAGCTAAAGGACATTACCAAAGAGTTAGGTGGCGATCTTTTGGAACGTATGTTGGCATCAAACTCCGCTGATTTAGAGCTCTGGGAGGGTGTTTTTGATGACTAAGAAAAAGGTCGTTGTAGTTGGAAACTGTCAGGCACGTCCTATTGCTGCGCTTCTGGAGCAAATGAGTGACCAAGTCGAGGTGATTAAGGTTGCTATCGTGCATTTGCTCAATAAAACAAACGAAGAAGAGTACAGGCAAGCCTTTAGGGATGCTGATTTTATTATCGCTCAACTCGTAGCGCCAAATTATCCCTGCGAATTTGTTCGTACGGTTGCGCTAAAAGAGCTCTATCCAAAAAAGGTCATTACTATCGTCAATCTCTTCTATGCAGGATACACCCCTGACTGGTTTTACATCAGAAGGCCCAATTTCGGGACTCTGAGAGGGCCGATGGGAGACTATCACAATAAAACTATCTTCAAAGCATGGCTTGAGCGTAAAACGAAGTCTGAGGCCATGGCGTTAGTTACTGATAAGTCTTTCAATAGCCAAGAATATCTGCCTATTGTTCACAAGTCCCTTGTAGAGCTAAAAAATAGAGAGCAAGAGGCGGACGTAAAGATTGCATACTATATCGAAGAAAATTACCTGAAAAGACGTTTATTTTTTACTTTCAATCATCCCTCTAAAGAGCTTCTAGTAGAATATACCAAGCAAGTTTTAATTTTTTTGGATATTATTGTTACGGTTGATTCCGACATTGATATGAGGGAGCCTCTTAATCAATTTATTCCTCAGGTTAATGTGGCGGTACCGATATCCATCGATAGAGCGGATAACTACAAGGGAAGTAGTGTGTTGACGGTGGATGGCTGGAATGTGGACGTCCACGGTAGCGAGATTTACTCGTTAAGAGGCCTAGTTGATGTTTTTTATAGTATTTATAGCCAAAATGAGACGGAGTTAGATTTACTGTCGAAGAATCTGCTTTGAACCTCAGTGGAAGCCCCAAGATTTCCCGAACCATGATGCTCAGTGAGGCCTTAGCTCGCTTTGGTCGGTGTACTATTAGTGATTTAATTGATTGGTATCTGAATCGTTTCCGCATCGTGCGAGTTTATTAAGAGTGGTAAGTGTAGGATAAAGAGCTTTGGAGTTAGTTATGAATTACGGATATGGCGCTTTCGTCAAGGTCCCTCTCGAGGGGTTAGATAATAGTAGCCAACATTTTGAAGTTCAAATGTACGATAGAACTCAAACTACTATTGACAAGTTTGATGCGTCTATCCACCTGGAGGAAGTTGAGGCGGAAGGAGTGGGAGTGCTGTTATATGAGGACTATCACGAGTTTAATTTGAAACGGATTTCCGCAGGATTAGCATCCAAAGAGAATCGATTTTTAAATGACGTAGATTTTGTTGTAAGGCACCAAGTTGTCTCTCTAAAAGCTGCTGATATCGTTATTCCAAATGGTGCGATACAGATTGGAAATAGTCTAATTAAAGATACTCTTTATATGTCTAGGCTCTTCTCAATTAGAGCTTATAAAAATGATAAATCTACAGGCTGGAAGTGGCAACAAGATTCTTCTTTAAAGTTCTCTCATAGTGACCAGTTAAAGGGCTTTACAGTAGCTTTTTGTTACCACAGATTATACGGGCAGTTCTTTCACTGGTTCTTGGATTGTCTGCCAAGGCTATGGTTGCTTCAGAGATCGAAGGTGAATGTTGATTTATATATTATTCCCGGCTTTGATGAGCACGATTTCATCTCGGAGTCTGTTAAGGTACTCGGAGTGGACAAGAAAAGTATTGTGAAGATAGATTCTCCCCAAACCTTACGAGTTGATAGTTTAGTTTTTCCTACCTCATACGTTAAGGAATCTCAGAAGGTTAGGCCTTCGCTTGGGGATGGTGTTAATTACAAAGGTGGTTGGGACTATAAGTATATCAGGGATGTTAATTCTAAGTTTCGTAGTGCAGTCGAGAGTAGCAGAGTATTACACAAAAGGATATTTGTTGATAGGAGTGACTCTAATCATAGGCAGGTAAAAAACCATGCGGAGCTCTTATCTTTGTTGGATAGATATGGGTTCCACGTGGTCACCCCTGGGCTTCTAACTTTCGTAGAGCAGGTTTCAGTCTTTCGGGATGCTGAGGTAGTATTGGGTGTTCATGGTGCTGGCCTAACAAACATATTGTGGTGTAAACCTGACGAAGCCAGTGTAATTGAATTAGTCGTGGACAAGTTAGGCGATCCTGGATACCGATTTATCGCTGGAATGTTAGGGCTCAATTATGAGTATATATTGACAGCCCCTGATCAAGATCACCGGCATGGCATAGCTTTTGCTGACGTATATGTAGATCTTGAGACTCTTGAAGAGAAGCTTAAGGATTTAGGGTTGTGAGTCTAAAATGAGAATAGTTGAGCTCCATAAAAAGAATCTGGATGTTTATTTTAATGAATTAGACTTTTCGGAATGCCCGATTGGTATATTTCGGCGCGCCGCCCGCGAGACTTGGATTTTAGATGCAAAGCCTATCGGTATAATTTTGGTCAGCAACGACAAAGTTTGATAAGGCCTGAGAACTCTAGACACTTTTTATGGTAAATTAAGAACCATAGAAGTGAGGTAGAAATATGCCAC